>URMT01000017.1 GCA_900549005.1 uncultured Eubacteriales bacterium
CCGAGCGGTGACCGAGCGCGGCGGCTACTTCACCGCACGCCGCGCGAGAAGGCCCCTAAAAATCACGAAAATTTCCGCACTCGGCCAGGGCGGAAATTTTGTGAACCCATTCACATCACAGTATCGCCGCCCAGGCGCGCCTCTACCTCAGAAAGTTTTACGGAAACTATCTTGGATACGCCCTTTTCTTCCATCGTCACGCCGAAAAGCGTATCGGCGTTTTCCATCGTCGGCTTGCGGTGGGTGATTACTATGAACTGCGTTTCGGTAGAGAACTTTTTGAGGTACTTTGCATACCTGCCTACGTTGGCCTCGTCGAGGGCGGCCTCGATTTCGTCGAGCACGCAGAAGGGCATAGGGCGCATACCTATTATGGCAAACAGTATGGCTATCGCCGTGAGCGCGCGCTCGCCGCCCGAAAGCAGGGATATTTTGGTGAGCTTTTTGCCGGGAGGGCACGCGACAATCTCTACGCCCGCGTCGAGCGGGTCTTCGCAGTCGGTGTAGTCGAGTTCAAGCTCTGCCCTGCCGCCGCCGAACAGCTCTTTGAAGGTCTGTTTGAAGTTTTCGTTTATCTTTGAGAAGCCGTCGTTGAAGATATTGAGCATCTCCTGCCTTATTTCGTCGAGGGCGACGTTCAAATCGTCTATCGCCTTCTCCATATCGGCCTTGTCGGAGGCCATCTTGTCGTAGCGCTCCTTAACCTCTTTATACTCGGCGACAGCGTTGGGGTTTATCGCGCCCAGCATTGTTATCTGCCTCTTTAACGAGGTGACCTGCGAGGCGGCGCCCTCTATCTCGAAATCGTCCGTCTTGTATTTTAGGCAGCCGTCGTAGTCCTCGCCGTACTCGTCCATAATGCGCTGCTGCATATTTTCGAGGTCGGCGTCGAGCTTGGTAAGCGCTATCTGCTGGCTGCTTACCCTGTCTTTTAGCTCCTGTATGCTCTTGTGCAAATCGAGGCGCTCTATATCTATCTGCTTTATGCGCTCGTTGAGCGCGGTCTTGTTTTCGGTAGTCTGTTTGAGCTTTCCGCGCAGGTCGTCCACCACCGCCTGTTCCTCTGCGGTGAGGGCGGAGTGTTCTGCCTGGCGGTTGAGCTCTTCGAGCTCGCGCTCGATATCGGGTATGGCGGCGCGGGTTGAGGCTATGCGCTTTATAAGGTCCTCTTTCTCGCCGCGCAGTCTTTCGGCATTTTCCTTGCCAGACTTCACCGCCGCTTCGAGCGAGGCCTTTTCAACGCGCGAAGAATTTAGCTCTTCCAGCTTTTCGTCGCGCCGCTTTGAAAGGGCGTCGTACTGCGTGGTTATATTCTCTATGGCGGAGGAAGCCTCGGTAGAGCGCTCGTTCAAATCGCTGGCGCCGCGGGTGGTCTCGCTGTATTTGTCGTCGAGGGCGGCAAGGCGCGAACGAATCATATCGGCCGTCTGGGCGTAGACCGTCAGCCTGCTCTCTTCGGACGAAAGCTGCTTTATAAGGCTCTCTGAAAGCTGTTCGTTTGCGGCAAGCTCTGTGCGCGAGGACTGGAAGCGTCCGCGCAATTCTTCAAGCTCGGCGCTGCATTTTTCAAGCTCGGCGCGCGCCTTTTCGCCCATATTTTCGGCGCGGGTGAGCGCGGCCTTTTTATCTGCAATCGATTCCTCTATCTCTTTGATTCGGCGCTCGTTGGCAAGCAGGTTGCCCGCGTTATCTTTGCGCGAACCGCCCGTCATCGAACCCGAACTGTTTATAACGTCGCCGTCGAGGGTGACTATCTTGAATGCGCGGGGATATCTGCGCGCTATCTGCGTGGCGCTCTCTATATCGTCGCACACGAGCGTGTTGCCGAGGAGATAGCGTATTACGTTATCGAACTTCTTGTCGTATTCCACGAGGTCTACGGCAAAGCCGATGGCGCCCTTTTCCTTTATGGCCGAGCGGATGGAAGGCCCCTCGGTGCGGGGCGCGAGCGCCTCTACGGGCAGGAAGGTGACCTGGCCGCCGCGGGTGCGCTTCAAGTGTTCGATGAGGAACTTGGCGTCGTCGCGGGTGCGCGTGACTACGTTCTGCATCGCGCCGCCGAAGGCAGTCTCTATCGCCACTTCATAGTCGCCGGAAGTTGTGACGATGTCGGCAATCATACCCTGGATTTTTGAGGATATTTCGGGGTACGCCTTGGCGTCGGTCATAAGACGGCGCACCGAATATATGTAACCTTCGAACCTGTCGCGCAGGGCCTTTACCGTGGCGAGGCTGTCGTTTAAACTTGCTATCTGCGAGCGGGCGTCGTAGGCGCGCCTGGTGCAGGAACTTATATTTTCTTCGCACGTGCGCACGGCGGCGGTTGCCCTTTCCATAGTTTCCGTTTCGGAACTTAAAAACGCCGTAAGTTCGCCGTGCTTTGCAATGCTTGCGTCATATTCGGCCTTGTAGCCGTCGCGCAGAGCGGTGATTTCTGCAAGGGTGCCCTCAACTTCCGAAAGGCGCTCGTTCAAAAGCTCCCTCTGCGCCTCTATCGAACCCATATTCTTGTTGAGGTCGGAAAGGTCGCGGAAGGTATCCATAACCTTCTTTCTGTTTTCGTCGGTCATAGCCTCGAACTGGCCTATCTCGGCGGAAATGGAGGCAAGCTCCTCCTCTGCGGCGCGGCAGGCGGCGGCGAGCTTTTCGGCGCGCTCGGTATTTTTGGCGTTATAGTCCTCGGCGCGGCGTATTTCGCGCTCTATTTCGTCGATTCGCTGGGACGAGAAGGTTATGTCCTCCTGCGCGGCGCGCAGTTTTTCCTTTACGGAATTGGCCTTTTCCTGCAACACCTTGCCTTCGCCCGTCTTTTCCTTTATGCCCACCGTGTAGCGCAGTATGCGTTCGTTGAGTTCGGCGAGCTCGTCGTCGGCGCCGTTTACGCCGTCGCGGCACCTTTCGTACTCTTCGAGCACGTCCTGCGAACGCTTTGTCAGCCTTTCGATTTCGGCGGAGAAAGCCTCTATCTTGTCGGTTATCTTCTTTTTGCGCTCGGCGCTGGTATCGTGATGGTATATGTATGAATTTATCTCCAACGTGCGCAGTCTGCCGTAGAGTTCTTCGTACTTTATCGCGCTTTCGGCGGCCTTTTCGGCGGGACCGAGCTGGCGCTCGACTTCGTGCATACGCTGTAAGAATACGTAGAGGTTGTCGCGCGCGGCGGCAAGTTTGCGCTCGGCGTCGGCCTTCCTCTCCTTATATATGGATATGCCCGTGGCCTCTTCGAAGATGGAGCGCCTGTCCTCGGGCTTGGCGTTCATTATCATCTCTATTCGGCCCTGGCCGATAATCGAGTAGCCCTCTTTTGCCGCGCCCGCGCCGTGCAAAAGCGCCGTCAGCACCTTCATTCGGGAGGGCTGGCGGTTTAAAAGGTATTCGCTGTCGCCGTTGCGGTACAGGCGGCGGGTCATCTCTACCTCGTCGCAGTCGATGTCGAATATGCGGGAGGTGTTGTCGAACGAGAGCGTTACCTCGCAGAACGACGTGGGGCGGCGCTTTTCGGTGCCGTTGAAAATTACGTCGAGCATCTGCGAGCCGCGCATCATCTTTGCCGACTGTTCGCCCAGAACCCAGCGTATGGCGTCGGCAACGTTAGACTTGCCGCAGCCGTTGGGGCCGACTATGCAGGTTACGCCGTCGGTGAACGGAATAACCGTTTTGTCGGCGAACGATTTGAACCCGACAAGTTCGATTTGTTTGAAAGTAACCATAAAGAAAACCTCTCACGCAAAATCTTTGCCGCGGGGCAAAGATTTTGCCGTGATTTTGAGAAACTAGGGTCTCGCGCGGCGTGCGGTATGTAAACCGCCGCGTTCTGCCGTTTCCCTCCGGGAGCCTCGGCAGATAAATCTCAACCGCAACGTTGCCGCAAGGCAACTTATCTCGCGCGGCTTGCCGCGCTCATCACTTATCGCGTTGCCGCAAGGCAACTCATCTCGCCGCAAAAGCGGCATAAAATGCAGGTATTTGCCACATATATGCAGGGCAATTGAATTTATCCTTTAACCCCTCAACTCTTGAAGGGCGCATTTTGCGGCCGACTTTTCGGCAGCGCTCTTGCTTTTGCCGCTGCCCGTAAAGCTCTTTCCGCACACCACAACGTGGCTTACAAACTGCGGTTCGTTTTCCGTTCCGCCGCTGCGCGAAGTGGAATAGCGGGGAAGCTGTTCGCCGCGCGCCTGCGCGTACTCCTGCAACTCGCCCTTATAGTTTTCGCCCGCTATAAGGTGGGCGGCAAGCATTGTGCGCCTTACAAAACTTTCCGCTTCGGCATAGCCGCCGTCGGCGAATATCGCGCCCGCAACCGCCTCGTATACGGATGAAAGCGCCTTTTCGCCCGCGTCGGGCACGCCCTTTATCATAAAATCGGGCAGCCCCAGCGAGGCGGAAACTTTTTTGAGCGGCGCGTGCGACACAAGCTGTTGCCTGCGCGCGGTCATTTCACCCTCGGTGCCGCCCGCCTCGTAAAGGGCGCGCGTCACGGCGAGCTGTATCACCGAATCGCCCAAAAATTCCAGCTCCTCGTAATTTTCTTTGCGCGAAGCCGAAGAATGGGTGAGGGCGCGCTTTAAAAGCCCTTTATCTTTAAATTTGTAACCTAGCCTGCGCTCCAACTGCGCAAAATCCGTACCCGCCACTTTATTCCTCTTCGGGAACGAGGTTAGCCCAGTCCACTTTTGAAAGCATATCCTCCACCTTCCCTATAAGGTTGCCGCGGTGTATGTTGGCGGCACTTTCGACGGCCGCCGTAATGGTCTTTGCCTTAGACGAGCCGTGGCTCTTTATAACTACTTTTTTGACGCCGAGAAGGAGCGCTCCTCCCACGGCCTCGAAGTCGAGGCGGGCGCGCATACGCTTGAAACCCTTCATCAATAACAGGCTGCCTATCTTTGTGGAGAGCGAGCTGGTGGCCTCTTTTTTGAGCAGAGAAAGTATGAGCTTGCCGCAGCCTTCGATAGATTTGAGCGCGATATTGCCCGAAAAGCCGTCGCATACGGCAACGTCGACGTCGCCTATCATTATGTCGCGCCCCTCTATATTGCCCGCAAAGTTGATTACGTCCATCTTGCCGAGCAGTTTATAGGTCTGCTGGTGAAGGGGGTCGCCCTTGTGCTCCTCCGTGCCGTTGTTCAAAAGGCCGACTTTGGGATTTTCTATGCCGAAGCCCGCCTTTGCGTAGGCAGACGCGAGCACGGCGAACTGGCAGAGCATAGAGGGCTTGCACTCGGCGTTGGCGCCGCAGTCGCAAAGAAGGGTGTAGCCGCCGTGTATGTTGGGTATAGCGGGGCAGAGAGCGGGGCGCTTTATGCCGCGTATTCTGCCAAGAATGAGCTGGCCGCCCGCAATTGCCGCACCCGTCGAACCCGCCGTAACGAATCCCGCAATGTCGTCTTCCGCTTTGAGCGCGCGGAAGGCCTTTACCATCGAAGATTCCTTCTTGCGAATGGCCTCGGTGGGAATGTCGTTCATATCGATGACGTCGCGACAATCCATAATCTCTATGCGCGAGGAGTCGTAAGAATATTTTTTAAGCTCTTCCTCTATCACCTCTTTTTTGCCTGCGAGGATGATATAGATTTCCTTGTCGGATGAAAGAGCTTTGACCGCGCCCTCTACGGGAGCGGCGGGAGCGTTGTCGCCGCCCATTGCGTCAACAATAATTTTAATCATAAATTTTACCGTAATTTTTTATTTGAATGTTCTGAGGTTTTGCACATTCGAAAATATTTTTATGTCATTTCGACTAAGTGACCAAAGGGAACGCACGGAGAAATCTCGGCAATATTTTTAATTTGAGATTTCTCCACTCCACTCACTTTGTTCGTTTCGGTCGTAAGGAGCAAAGCGACTTTAATTGCGATTGCTACCGTTAGGTCAATCGCGTCAATGACAATATACAACACGCTCATTACGGGTTCAGAGAAGCAAGCAAGACAAGGCGAACGCGGATTTGTCCGCAGGGAGCGTAATTACGCCCACCACAGCACTCGCCAAAAAGATTTTGCAAAAAGATTTTTGGCGAAGAGGAGGCGCCGCCTCAACAGTCACGGCAACCGCGCCTCGCGCGGTTGTCTGCAAAATGCGGCGTGCGCCGACGATGTGACCAAGGCAAAACGCAAGTTCAACACAGTATTGCGCAGCTTATATGAAGCCGTACGGCGCTCTTAATATTCCAGATTACCAACAGTACGCGGAAAGGGAATAACATCGCGTATATTCGACACGCCCGTTAAATACATAATGAGCCTTTCAAAACCCAGACCGAAACCGGAATGAACACAGCCGCCGTAGCGCCTTAAATCGGTGTAAAATTCGTAGTCGGCGGCGTTCAGACCGCACTCCTTCATACGCTCTTCCAAAACGTCCAGCCTCTCTTCCCTCTGACTTCCGCCGATGAGTTCGCCTATGCCGGGCACCAGAAGGTCGGCGGCGGCAACCGTCTTTTTATCGTCGTTGAGGCGCATATAGAACGCTTTTATGCCCTTGGGATAGTCGGTTAAGAACACGGGCTTTTTGTATACCGTTTCGGTGAGGTATCTTTCGTGCTCGCTTTGAAGGTCGCACCCCCACTCTACGGGATATTCAAACTTGTGGCCTTCGGATATGGCCTTTTTAAGTATTTCAATCGCCTCGGTATAAGAAAGGCGCACGAACTCGCCGCCCTTCAACGCCTCGAAGCGGTCTTTGAGCTCGGGGCATACCCTTTCGGCGAGGAAGTCCACCTCGAACGCGCACGTTTCGTGCACGTATTCCGCCACCGACTTCACCATAGCTTCGGCGACGTCCATATCGCCCGCAAGGTCGCAGAATGCCATTTCGGGCTCAATCATCCAGAACTCGGCGGCGTGGCGCGCGGTGTTGGAATTTTCGGCGCGGAAGGTGGGGCCGAAGGTATATACGTTTGAAAACGCCATTGCGTAAGTTTCCACGTCGAGCTGGCCCGACACGGTGAGTGCGGCGCGCTTGCCGAAGAAATCTTTTGAAAGGTCGGTTTCGCCGGGCGCGAGGGTGGTTACCCTGAACATTGCGCCCGCGCCCTCGCAGTCGGAACCCGTGATTATGGGCGTGTGAACGTACACGAAGCCGCGCTCGTTGAAAAATTTATGAATGGCGAAAGCCGCCTGCGAACGGATGCGGAACACCGCGCCGAACAGGTTTGTCCTGGGGCGGAGATGGGCAATCTCGCGCAGAAATTCGGGTGAGTGCCTCTTCTTCTGCAAGGGGTATGAAGGCAGCGAAGCGCCCTCTACTTTCACCTCTTCGGCGTGAAGCTCGAAGGGCTGGCGCATTTCGGGCGTAAGCACCACTTTGCCGCGCACGCGGAGGGCGGCGCCCACGCCGCAGTGCACTATGTTTTCGTAATCCGAAAGCACGGCCCTGTCCAGCACCACCTGGCAATTCTTCTGGCAGGAGCCGTCGTTGAGTTCTATAAATCCGAAGTTTTTGCCGTCGCGCACGGTGCGCGCCCAGCCGCATACTTCAACGCTTTTGCCGCCAAAATCATCGGTTGCGGCGTACAGTTCTTTTACGTATGTTCTGTCCATATGCCCTCTTCAAATATAAGCCGCTCGCCGTATGCCGCAGGCCGCGCGGCCCCGCACAGGCGCGGTAAAAAAATATATGCTCCATATATTGTAGCATATCCGCACAAAAAAAACAATAAAAATGCTCAAATTAGCTCATTTCTTTTTGAGCGGTCAAACATTTTGCGGGCAGCGCGGTTCGGTCAGTTTTTTGCGGGCAGGTACCTGTCCTTTCTTATCAGCTTTGTCACGCTCTCTTCCCCGCGCGTTGCGGTGAGGTAACATTCGCTCTCCACCGCACCGTCCTCGCCGCCCGTCACGCGGGAATCGAGGGAATACTTCGTTCCGTCAGAAAGCCCGTAAATTTCGCAGCGAACGTAATAAAGCCCCGTTAAAATGCGGATATATACGGGGCAATTGGTCACGTTGCGGAATTTAAGGTCGCTGTAAGTTCCGCTTACCATAGCATCGCGCGATGGTCTTACGTAATTTACGGCAAGGCTGTGCGGATGATATTCGGTGACATCGAGCCCCGCGAGCAGGGCGGCGTTATACAGCGTGGTGCTTACCTGGCACACACCTCCGCCCACGCCGTACACAAACCTGCCGTCCTCTATTATCTTTGCGCGCTGAAAACCGTTCTTCTGCGTTCTGGCGCCCACGCGGGCGTTGAAAGAAAAGGTTTTTCCCGCGCCGAGTATGCAGCCGCTTATTCTTTCGCCCGCAAGGCGTATGTTTAAAACGCGCGGGGAATTTTCGCAGTCAAAATAGGTGGTAAATACGGCAAGCCTGGCCGTGCGCTTTTTCACATATTCAATACTCCCCTTCGGGTAGGTATATTCCGCCTGCAAAAGCACTTCTTCAAATTCTTCGCCGTAGCGGCGCAGGGCGAGCGAACGCTCTATGCCGCTTTTGAGCGCCGCGCAGTCCACCGCCTTGCCGCGGCTGCCTTCGATATATTCGAACGGTTCGCCGTCGCCTCCGTTGAACACCGCCTCCGGCTCGCGCAGGGGCGCATATTCGGCGGCATATATGCCCGAAACAACCGCGTCTATGCCGTTTAAATACCAGCTTAAATTCAATGCGTAATTGCCCGCGCGGACAGCCGAATACACCACGCGGCGGGCGTCGTCTTTAAAGGAAATTTCGGGATATGAATAGCTGTACACATTGCCGTCCGCACATATTTTAAGCTCCCTTGCCCGCAAATCGCGCAGAACGTCTTCCCTCACGCAGGCAACAGCCTGCTGACGCGTCATACCGCCCACGTCGACGCCGTTTACCGTAACCCCGCGCGGCACGCGCCGCGCCATTCCTCCGCAAAAAAATATGCCCGCGGCGAGCGCGGGCAACATTGCTGTAACAAATAAAAACTTAACAAATCTTTTCAACTTACTCCGAGGGCCTCCAACAACTCCTCCGAAGGGTAAAATTCGGGCGTGCCGACGGCGCGGCTGCCTTCGGCATAGTGGGTATCCGACCCGCCCGTGACCAGCAGGGAGTATCTGGCGGCCACCTCCTTGAAATATGCCGTCTCCCTTTCAGTATGCCCCGAATATACCGCTTCTATGCCGCGCAGCCCCTCATCTGCGAGCCGCCCGACGAGCGCGATTTTTTCGTCGTCGTTCAGCGTTATTCTGCCGGGGTGGGCGAGCGAAGCGAACCCGCCGCACTCGTTTATCGTTTGAAGCGCGTATTCGGGCGAGGGCCTGCCGAGAGCGGAGTATGCCGGCCTCCCCGGGGCGAGCATATCGGCGTAGAACGCCGACGGCGAAGGAGAATAGCCCTTGCGCGCCGCGGCGCGGGCGATATACATTGTGTGCACGGGCGATTTTTCGCACCTGCGTTCGCGCAGAACCTCGTCGAACGAGAGCGACATACCCCGCTTTTTGAGCTTTGCAAGAATTTCTGCCGTGCGCGCGAGCGCGCCGTCGCATACGAAGGAATAAAATTTTTTGAAGGCGGCGCAGCCGTCGTCTACGTTGTAACCGAGAATGTGCACCTTTACGTCGGTATAGGCAGAAATTTCCAGCCCGCGCACAAAGGCTACCCCGCGCGCCTTGCAGGCAAGCGCAAACTCTTCGCACCCGTTCATATTGTCGTGGTCGGTGAGTGCGGCCAGACCCACGCCGTTCTTTACGCATAAATCGGCTATATCCTGCGGCGAAAGCAGTCCGTCGGAATAGTATGAGTGTGTGTGCAGGTCTGCCCTCATCGCTTTATTCTGCCCCCTTCTATGCGTATTTTGTTGGCCTGTCTGCCGTATAGAGCCCTTTCGGCGTGCGTGCAGGTGAGTATGGTCTGCATACCCTGCGCTCGCTCCACCAGCTTTTTGCGGCGGGGAAGGTCGAGCTCGCTCATAACGTCGTCGAGTATGAGCACGGGATATTCGCCCGAAAGCTGTTTGAAAATTTCCATTTCGGCGAGTTTTACCGAGAGCGCCGCCGTGCGCGTCTGCCCCTGCGAGGCAAAATTTTTGGCGTCCTGCCCGTTTATTATGAAGTCGAGGTCGTCGCGGTGCGGGCCGCAGCTAGTGTAGCCTAAACGCACGTCGCGGTCGTAATTTTTTTGCAGTTCTTCAAACAGCGCGTCTTTGAGCTCCTCGTCGTCGCCGACGTACTTCTTTTCCGGCCGAACTTCCAGCTTTTCGGCGCCGTCGGTCAGGCGAAAGTGTTCCTCCATCGCAATGGGCGCCAGGCGCGAGATGAAGTCCGTGCGGTGACGCACCACTATTGCGGCATACTTTGCAAGCTGTTCGTCCCAGACGGGCAAAGTGTCGTAAACCAGCCCTATATCCCTGTCCTTCAAAAGGTTGTTGCGCTGTTCCAGAATTTTGTTATAGCGCAAAAGCGCAGTATAGTAAGGCCTTGAAAGCTGGGATATGGAGATATTTAAAAATCTTCTGCGCTCGTCGGGGCCGTCCTGAATGAGGCGCAGTTCTGAGGGCGAAAAAAACACGCTGAACACGTTGCCCAAAAGGTCGGCGTTGCGCGCTATCTTGTTGCCGTTTACGCGCACTTCGCGCCCGTTTTCGTATATGCTGGCCGAGATGTTCACGTCGCCGTACCTGCCGCACGCGGTGGCAGAAATCTCTGCCCTGCTTTCGCCGTGCATAATAAGCTGCCTGTCCCTGCGGGCACGCGGAGATACGCCCGTGCAGAGGTAAAACACGGCCTCTGCGCAGTTGGTTTTGCCCTGCGCGTTCCTGCCGTACAGCACGTTGAGCCCCTCTGAAAAGGTGAAACTTTCGTCGGCGTAATTTCTGAAATTTTTGAGCGACAAATTTTTTATCTGCATTTTTTTATCAAAACACTTTATTTTAACGGCGCGTTGTAGTATAATCTTTAAACAAGGTGCGCAAAAAAATTGCGCCAAAGGCGCAGAGCGCCGCCGTTTTTATGCGGCGCAGCCGCGCGCCTGCCCAAAATATTACAGCACTTATTATACCACATATTTTATAAAATTCAAAGGAACTTTAAGCAAAACTTATGGCAGCAAAGGGAAACTTCGATTTTTTGTTCAACCCTATAAAAGAGAAGATGCGCGATTTGATTTCGCCCATCAACTACACCACTTTCATCGAAAAGCTGGTGCCCGTTGACGTGGACGGAAGGTGCATTGTTTTAGAGGCGCCCAGCGAGGGGTTTGCCCGCTACATTACGGGCACGCTTGCCGAAAAGATGCGCGAGGCCATTGCCGAGGCAAACGTTGGCGTGGTCGACTTCCGCCTTAAAGTAGAAGGTTCCGACGAGTACGCATATAACGGCCCCGAAGAGGAGACGGCTTTCAGCGCGCCCGAAAATTTAGACCCTAAGTTTACCTTTGAAAGTTTTGTTGTAGGCCCCAACAGCGAATATGTTTACGCCGCCGCGCAGTCGGTGGCAAGCGACCCCGCGGGCACTTACAACCCCCTGTTCATCTACGGCGGCACGGGCCTGGGCAAAACCCACCTTATGCAGGCCATTGCCAATAAAATTGTGCGCGAAAAGCCCTATCTTAAAGTAATTTACGTAACCTGCGAACAGTTTGTCAACGAGATTATAGACACTATGTTCACAGGCCGCGGGGCAGACACGCGCGACAGGGGCAACAAGCTGCGCCAGCACTACCGCTCGGCAGACGTGCTGATTATTGACGACATTCAGTTCATCGAAAACAAGAAGGCCGTGCAGGAAGAATTTTTCCACACCTTCAACGAGCTGGTTTCAAAGGGCAAGCAGATAGTAATTTCTTCTGACCACTCCCCCCCCGAGCTTGCGGCGCTGGAAGAGAGGCTTAAAACGCGCTTTTCGGGCGGGCTTTTGTTCGACATTCTGCCCCCAGACTACGAAACCAAGGTCGCCATTTTAAAGCGCAAGGCATTTGAAAAGAAGTGCGCCGTCCCCGACGACGTTTTGAACTTCCTTGCAAAGGACAGCGGCGACGACGTGCGCACGCTTGAAGGCAGACTTACCAAGGTAATTTTCGCCGCGCGCCTGCACGAAGTGCCCATAACCGTACAGCTTGCAAGAAGCGCACTCAGCGAGGCCGTGTCGGAAGGCGGCGCCGAAGAGATTACGCCCGAGACGGTGATTTCGGCAGTTACGTCGTTCTATCACCTTACCAAGGCCGACCTTACGGGCAAGAGCAAGAAAAAGGAAGTTGTAATTCCCCGCCAGATATGCTGCTATCTGATGTGCGAGCTGCTCTCCCTCCCCCTCGTATCCATAGGCAAGGAGCTTGGCGGAAGAGACCACACCACAATGCTCTATTCGCGCGACAAGGTAGAGGATATGTGCCGCACCAACGACCGCATTGCAAAGGACGTTGACGACATAAAAAATATTATACTCAAAAAGTAAAAAACGCAATAGGCGCGGGAATATGCCCGAACCAATGCTCCCGCATCTCTTTTTTGCAAGGCAAAAACAAGCCGAGCGCCGCCCTTGAAGGCGGGCGGTCAAATACATTTTTTATTGAATACAGATAATTTATGCCCGGGAGCTCTCGGGCATTTAAAATGGGAAATATGGCAAATCTGTTCACCGAAGGACAATTCGACGTAGTTGTTGTGGGCGCGGGGCACGCGGGCTGTGAAGCCGCCCTCGCCTGCGCAAGGACGGGGCTTAAAACGGCAATGCTCACGCTGAATCTTGACAGCATTGCCTTTATGGCGTGCAATCCGTCGATAGGCGGCACTGCCAAGGGGCACCTGGTGCGCGAGATAGACGCACTGGGCGGCGAAATGGGCATAAATGCCGACAAGACCGCCTTGCAGATACGGATGCTCAACGTGGGCAAGGGCGCGGCGGTGCAGTCGCTGAGGTGCCAGTCGGATAAAAACGCCTACCACACCGAAATGAAGCGCACTCTTGAACACACGAAAAACCTGCGCATAATTCAGGGCGAAGCGGCCGAAATACTCACCGAAGACGGAAAGGTGAGCGGCGTAAAGACGACCTACGGCGGGGTGCTTTGCTGCAAGGCGGCA
Organism: uncultured Eubacteriales bacterium; assembly: GCA_900549005.1. Lineage (GTDB taxonomy): Bacteria > Bacillota > Clostridia > Christensenellales > Borkfalkiaceae > Coproplasma > Coproplasma stercorigallinarum. Next base: position 12,994 of record URMT01000017.1, read on the forward strand.
ATACTCGCCACGGGCGTATATTTGAACGCCGAAACGATTACCGGCGACGTAAAGAGAAGCAGCGGCCCCAACGGCTTTGCCCCCGCCACCGCGCTCACCAAAAACCTCATTGAACTCGGCTATAATGTGCGCCGCTTCAAGACGGGCACCCCCGCCCGACTCGACGGCAGGACGGTGGACTTTGAAAAGTGCGAAATTCAGTACGGCGACGACGACGTTTTACCATTTTCGTATATGACCGATGGCAAAATAGAGAACGAACTGCCCTGCTACCTCACCTACACCAACGCCGAAACGCATAAAATAATTACCGACAACCTCGACCGTTCGCCCCTTTACAACGGCACGATACTTTCGACGGGGCCGCGCTACTGCCCCTCGATAGAGACCAAGGTGGTACGCTTTGCCGACAAGGAGAGGCACCAGCTGTTTTTGGAGCCCGAGGGCAGGGACACGCTGGAAGTTTACGTGCAGGGTATGTCGTCCTCCCTCCCGCACGACGTGCAGGTGAAGATGTACCGCTCGGTCGCGGGGCTGGAAAACTGCGACATAATGCGCTATGCCTACGCCATCGAATACGACTGCATAGACACGCTGGATATATACCCCACCCTGGAATTCAAAAAGGTTGAGGGGCTGTACACGGCGGGGCAGATAAACGGCACTTCGGGCTACGAAGAGGCGGCGGCGCAGGGACTTATGGCGGGACTGAACGCCAGCCTTAAAATACGCGGAAAGGAGCCGCTTATTCTGCGCAGGGACGAAGCGTATATAGGCGTGATGATAGACGACCTTGTAACCAAGGGCACGGACGAGCCCTACCGTATGATGACCTCGCGCGCGGAGCACAGGCTGGAAATACGGCAGGACAACGCCGACTTCCGCCTGACCGAAAAGGGGTATGCCTGCGGCCTTGTGACAGAGGAGCGCTATAAGCGCTATCTTGAAAGAAAGCAGGCCTTTAAAGACTGCCTGAGTGCGCTGGATACGCGCGTTCCCGCCGCAAAGGCCGATGAATTTTTGAAGTCCGCAAGGCTGGAAGGCACGGAAAAGCCCCTCACATATGCCGACTTTATCCGCCGCGGCGCCGCCTTGAAGGCCATTGAAAGCGCCTTCGGCAAGGTGAGCGAAAACGAGAGCGCGGCGCAGTCGGCAGAAATTTACGTGAAGTACGAAGGCTACCTTAAAAAGGGGCTTGAACAGATAGCGCGCGCGAGGAAGCTGGAAGAAAAGAAGCTGCCGCCCGACATCGATTATATGAACATAAGCGGACTGAGGTTGGAGGCGCGCGAAAAGCTGAGCGCCGTGCGGCCCGCCTCGCTCGGGCAGGCCTCGCGCATACCGGGCGTAAACCCCGCCGATATATCCGTTCTTATACTATATCTTAAATAATTTATGAATCAAGGTACTGAATAAAGTGTGCCGCGGCGGGCAAAAAAGCCCGCCGCGGCACCCTTTTCATTTTGCAGAAAAAGCGCATTGTATCGGGCATATATGCGGGGCAATCGGCGGAAGACAATATGCGGCGGGCGCTTTTTCGCAACGATAAAATTTATGAAAAATCAGACTTAATTCATATTTCGCCAAATTAACTTAAAAGCGGGCAGAATGTGCGCTTTGCGCGACCTTAAAATTACGGTATGCCAATAAAAATAAACGTAAAAAGCGTATTCGCCTACATAATCTACGCCGCCGCGTGCGTATTTCTGAACGGCGCCGCAAGCGGCGTGCCGCTTTCGCTGGGACTGTACTTCTCTCTGCTGATATGCGGCGGGAATGCAGTCGCCTCCCCCGTTCTGTACGCGGCGTGTTCGGCCGTGCACGCAGACCTCACCGCCTCGCTGTGCGCGCTTGCAGAGGCGGCGTTTTTGCTAGCCGTGGTGCTTATATACCGCCGCACGGGCAAAAAGATGAGGTTTGAAGCCGCCGTGTGGTGCGCCATAGCCCTTGCTCCCTTTGTGGCGCTTTCCGACCGGACTTTGCCCGTACTTGAAGACCTCTCACCCTACGCCGTGCGCGCGATAGCCGCGGCCGCCGTGCTGCTGTCCTTCGTATTCTGCTATAAGGGCGTGTATGCCTGCGTGTTCAGGCTGGGGCGTTGCAGGCTGAAAGAGGACGAAATTTTTTGCCTTGCGGCGGTTTATGCAGGCATAGGCACGGGCTTTATAAACCTTGCGGGCGAGTTTGCCTATATGGCGCTGTGCGCCTTTGCGCTCTCGTTTTCCGCGCGGTTTTTCCGCGGTCCCGCCTCGCTGATTGTCGCCATAGCGGCGGGAATACCCCTTGCCGTGACAGGACTTTCGCTCACTCCCGTAACGCTGTGCGTATGCGCGGGCGCACTCTCCCTCCTGTTCACGCGTGCGGGCAGGGCGGCTCCGCCCGTATGCGTATGCGCGCTTATGTGCGCTTACGGATATACCATAAACTGGTTTTCGCAGGGCGCGGCGCTTGCCGCCGTGCGCGCTGTAACCATATGTATATGCTGCATACTTGCCGCCATTCCCTCCGAAAGGCGGCTGAAAAGGGTGTACGACGCGCTGACCGTGCGCACTTTCCTTGCAGGCACGGCGGTAAACAGAGAGCGCGAGCGCGCGGGCGAGAAGCTGTTCAGAATGAGCGAGGTGTTCCGCGAAGTGGAGAGCGCCTTCAAGGATATGGACGAGGGCGCAGACGAAGCGGGAGCAAAGCGGCGCGTTGCCGCCGAGCTTAAAGAGAGGCTGTGCTTAAAGTGCGAAAAGCGGGCAAGATGCGAAAAGAGCGTGGTGTATACGGGATTTGCGCGCCTTGTTGAGGCGGGCACGTTGAAGGGCAAAGTAAACCTTATTGACCTGCCGCCCGCCGTTACGCAGAACTGCACAAAGCCCGCCGACGCGATAAAGGAGCTCAACCTGCTGCTCGCCGAATACAGGCGGTATATGACCGAGGCAGAGAACGCGCGCGGCGGCAGACAGCTGCTTGCCGACCAGGCGCGCGGCATTTCGGCCGTACTCAAAAGCAACGCCGTAGATATGTGCAGAGAGCTGAAAACCGACGCGGGCGAAAATATTGCGCGGGCGCTGGCGCAGTGCGGAATAATGTGCCCCGAGGCGGCAGTAAGCGGCGACGAAAACCCCGAAATTACCGCAATAATAGTCGGCAAAGCCGACCTTCCTTCGGCAATAAAGGCAATTTACAGGGCCACGGGTGCTAAGTTTATTTTGAAGGACAAGATAGCTTTGGGCGGCGAAAAAAACTGCTACATATTCTGCCGACCGCCGAAGTACGACGCCGTGTTCGGGGTGGCCTCGGCAAAAAAGAGCGGCGAGGCGGCCTCGGGCGACACACACTCGGTGATACGCATAAACGAGCACAGATTTTTAATGGCGCTTTCAGACGGTATGGGCAGCGGCGGGCACGCGTGCAAAATATCGCGCACGGCGATATCGCTGATTGAGGCTTTCTACCGCGCCGAAATGCCCGAAGGTACGGTGCTGGAAACGATAAACAAACTGCTCGCATTCACCGGCGAAGAGCGGTTCGCCTGCATAGACATATGCTCGGTAGACCTTGGAAACGGCAGCGCGGAGTTTGTTAAAATAGGCGCTCCCGCCGCGCTTATTATGAGGGGCGGCGATATTAAAGTATTGGAAAGCCAGAGCCTGCCGCTCGGCATACTCGAAGGACTGCGCCCCACCATTGCGCAGGAGAAACTGTGCGACGGCGATATGCTGGTGTTTATGAGCGACGGAATAACCTCCGCCTTCAACTCCACGCCCGAACTTTTAGACTTTTTGCAGCCGATGCGCCCGCTGAACCCGCAGAACCTTGCAGACAAACTGCTTGCAGGCGCACTTGAACGCACGGAAGGCAAGGCCGAGGACGATATGACCGTGCTTTGCACGCGCATTTTTGCCACCGACCCCGCCGAGGAGCAAGAACCCCTCCCCGCCGCGGTATGAACACATTGCCCGCGGAATATGCGCAAAACAATGCAGTTTCCCCTTTATAATAATTATTAACACCGCCGCATATGCCGCAACTATTATAAAAAAGGCGGCATATATGGCCAAATTATTGAGCGGCGGCGCGAATGGCCGCAAAAGGTGCGCGTTTGCGCTGCAAACACAAAAAAGGCGGCATATATGCCTCGATTAACATAAAAATGCAAAAGGGCGCGGCAACACTTGCCGCGCCCTTTTGCATCCTTTATTTTATATCGCAGAAGCAATATTAGTTTTTTGCAATTGCAACACTCTTAAAGCCTTCCGCTCGATTTCACGGCCGTACGAAGCCACGCCGCAACCCTGCGCGAAGGTATTTCTTCAAGCCTGAACTGCCAGTTGCCCGACGGCGTGGAAGGCACGTTCATTCTTGCGGAATTGTCCAGCCCGAGCACGTCCTGAACGGGCACTATGCACATATCGGACTTTGCGCCGAGCGCACACTTTACAATCGCCCTCGCCGCATCCTCGCGCGATACAATGGGATAGCTCACGCCCTCGTATTTAAGCGCCTCGCGCAGCAGCTTTCTGAACTCCGCAAACCTTTCGTCCGTCATTCTCTCCACAAAGCCGAGAGCGGTGTCGTTATCGTGCGTGCCCGTATATGTAACCGTATTTTCGCCTATATACTGCGGCAGATACTCGTTTTCGGCGTTGCCGTCGAAGGCGAACAGCATTATCTTCATTCCGGGGAAGCCCGTTTCGTCGCGCAGCGCCACAACGCCGTCGTCTATCACGCCGAGGTCCTCGGCTATAAAATTGAGGTGCCCCGCGGCGCGCTCCATAGCCTCGAACAGCTTTATCCCCGGGCCCTGCCTCCACTCGCCGACCTCCGCCGTGGGCGAGCCTGCGGGTATGGCGTAGTATCTGTCGAACCCGCGGAAGTGGTCGACGCGCACTATGTCGTAGAGTTCGAAGGCGCGCTGTATGCGGTTTATCCACCAGCGGTAGCCGTCCTTTTCTGCCGCGCCCCAGTCATACAGGGGGTTGCCCCACAACTGTCCCGTCGCAGAAAAGTAGTCGGGCGGAACGCCCGCAACCTCGGTGGGGTTCAAATCTTCGTCCAGAAGGAACATTTCGGGGTGCGCCCACACATCGGACGAGTCGGCCGCCATATACAGCGGTATGTCGCCGATTATCTTTATGCCCTTGGAATTGGCGTATTCTTTGAGTTTTTTCCACTGGCATAAGAATTCGTACTGCAAGAACTGCCAGAAGCAGTATTCCTTTTTGTACGCGTTTGCGCGGAATTCGTCTATCGCCAGCTTTTCTTTATACTTATAGGCCTTGGGGAAGTCGCGGAAGGTGCCGCCGTATACCGACTTTAACGACATAAACAGGGCATAGTCGTCGAACAGTCCGCTTTCCACGAACTTTGAAAAGTCCTTTCCGCGGATATTGAAGCGGGCATATGCCCTGCGAAGCGTTGCGTAGCGCCTTTTATACAGCTCGCCATAGTCCACTCTGCCCGCAGGCATCTGCGCCTCTTTCAGCTCTTCCGCGTCAAGAAGTCCGCGGCGGTAAAGCTCTTCCAAATCGATGAAATAGGGGTTGCCCGAATTGCAGCACACCGACTGATAGGGGGAATCGCCGTAGCCCGTCTGCACGAGCGGCAGTATCTGCCAGTACTTTATTTTGCTCCTTTCGAGGAAGTCGACGAAGTCGTAAGCCTCCTTCCCGAGCGAGCCGATGCCGTATTTGCCCGGCAGGGACGAGATGTGGCAAAGCACGCCCGCGCCCCGTTCAAACCTGCGTTTATCCATAAAAATTCACCTGACGTATCAATACTTTAAGCCGCGCCGCAAACGGTCCCCCCTTTTCCGCCGCCGCGCCTGTATTTTACTTTTAGGCCCTGTGCCAAAGTTACTTTGAAAGCAGTTTTTTGATGCGCTCTACCGCCTCTTTGGTGACTTCCGCGCTGCCGAACGCGGTGAGACGGAAGAAGCCTTCGCCGTTTACGCCGAAGCCCGCGCCGGGAGTGCCAACCACCTGCGCGTTTTCGAGGAGGTAGTCGAAGAATTCCCAGCTCTTCATTCCGTTCGGGCATTTGAGCCAGATATAGGGCGAGTTTTCGCCGCCCGTGAACCATATTCCCAGCTCTTTAAGCCCCTCGGCAATGACCTTTGCGTTCGCGCGGTAATAGTCGAGATTTTTTGAAATCTGCTCCCTGCCCTCCTTGGTGAACACGGCGGCTGCGCCGCGCTGAACTATGTAGGGCACGCCGTTGAACTTGGTTGTCTGGCGGCGAAGCCACATTTTGTTCACCGAAAGGCCGTCCTTTTCGATAGCTTCGGGCACGACGGTATAGCCGCAGCGCGTACCCGTGAAGCCCGCCATTTTAGAGAACGAGCAGAACTCTATCGCGCAGTTCTTTGCACCCTCTACCTGGTATATCGAACGTGCGAGTCCTTCGCTCTCCACGAAACATTCGTAGGCGGCGTCGTACAGAATTATTGCGCCCTTCTTGGTCGCGTAGTCCACCCACTCTTTAAGCTGGGCAACGGTGTATGCCGCGCCCGTGGGATTGTTGGGCGAGCAGATGTATATAAGGTCGGCGTCCACCGAATAGTCGGGCATAGGCAGAAAGCCGTTTGCCTCGTTGGCGTCGGCATATATAATCTTGCGCCCCGCCATCACGTTGGTATCCACGTATACGGGATATACAGGGTCGGGCACGAGCACTACGTTGTCCTGCGAGAACAGGTCGAGTATGTTTCCGAGGTCAGACTTGGCGCCGTCGGAGATGAAAATTTCGTCGCCGGCAAGCTGCACGCCGCGCTCTTTATAGTATGCGGCAATGCTGTCCTTCAAAAAGCCGTAGCCCTGTTCGGGGCCGTAGCCGCGGAATGTATCCTTGTTCGCCATCTCGTCCACGGCGGAGTGAAGGGCAGAAATTACCGCGGGCGCAAGCGGAAGCGTTACGTCGCCTATGCCGAGGCGGAGAACCGTTTTATCGGGGTGCGCCTGCTGATAGGCCGCAACCTTTTTTGCTATCGTTGAAAAGAGATAACTGTCGTTTACGTTGAGATAATTTGTGTTCAGTTTCATTATATGCACCGTATTGCGCGCCGCGGCACCAAGCCGCACGCGCGTTTAAAATAAAATTTATTTACTTTCAGGGGCACATAAGCGCGCCCCTGAATTGTTTGTATTTTTGAATAGTTGCGGCATATGTGCCGCCCGATTTAATTTTTTACGGCCATAGGTAGATAAAAATGCAGTCGGCTGTCCGCCTTAACAACCTTGCCGCAACAATATTGCCGCCGCATTGCCTTGCCGTATTTTTACAAACGGCGCCGCCCCGCAAACTGCGCGGTGCGGCGCCGTCAATAACTATTCCCGTTTAAAAAAGCGTTAATCAGCATAATCGGCTGCTCTTTTCTGCCGCTGTGCCCGCCTTATTTGCTGTGTTTTTTGTTGTATTTTACCGCCGCGGATATAAATTCGCGGAACAGCGGGTGCGCCGACTGGGGGCGCGACTTGAATTCGGGGTGGAACTGCACGCCTACGTAGAAGTCGTTGGCAGGGACCTCTACCGCCTCTACCAGAAGTCCGTTAGGAGAAGTGCCCGCAATCTTCATTCCCGCCTTTTCAACCTCGGCGCGGAAGTCGTTGTTGAATTCGTATCTGTGGCGGTGGCGTTCAGAAATTTCGTCCTTGCCATAGGCCTTCTTCATCTTTGCGCCCAGCACCTTGCAGGGGTATGCGCCCAGGCGCATCGTTCCGCCCATCTTCACGCCGTGCTGGTCGGGCATAAGGTCTATCACGCAGTGCGCCGAATCGGGGTCGAACTCCGAAGAGTTGGCGTCTTTATAGCCCAGAACGTTGCGGGCGAACTCTATTACCGCCGTCTGCATACCGAGGCAGATGCCGAGGTAGGGGATATTGTTCTCCCTCGCGTATCTCGCGCACTCTATCTTGCCCTCTATTCCGCGTCCGCCGAAGCCGCCCGGCACGAGTATGCCGTCAACGTCGCCCAGAAGCTCTTTTACGTTGCCTGCGGTAATCGTTTCGCTGTCTACCCACTTGATTTCAACCTTGGCGGCGTTTTCATAACCCGCGTGTGCGAGCGCTTCCGCCACGGAGAGGTATGCGTCGTGCAACTGAACGTATTTTCCGCACAGCGCAATCTTTACGGTCTTGTCGCGCGCGGCTATTCTCGCCAGCATCTTGTTCCACTCGGTGAGGTCTATAACCCTGGGGTCGAGCTTCAACCTGTCGCACACTATCTGCGAAAAGTTGCTCTCTTCAAGCATTATGGGCGCCTGATAGAGCACGGGAAGGGTGAGGTTTTCTATGCAGCACTCGGGCGCGACGTTGCAGAACATAGATATCTTGGTGCGCACGTCCTTGGGCATATGCGCGTCTACGCGCGCGATGATTATATCGGGATTTATGCCCATACCTTGAAGCTCTTTAACGGAGTGCTGGGTGGGCTTGGACTTGAACTCTTCCGAACCCGATATGTAGGGCACGAGGGTTACGTGAATGAAGCAGCAGTTGTCCCTGCCCACTTCGCGCGCAACCTGCCTTATGGCCTCGATGAAGGGCTGGCTTTCGATGTCGCCTATGGTGCCGCCGATTTCGGTGATTACCACGTCGGCGCCCGTAGTTTTGCCCACGTTGTAAATAAAGGTCTTGATTTCGTCGGTGATATGGGGAATCACCTGAACGGTCTGGCCGAGGTATTCGCCGTTGCGCTCTTTGTTGAGAACGTTCCAGTATACCTTGCCCGTCGTCAGGTTGGAGTATTTATTCAGATTCTCGTCGATAAACCTCTCGTAATGGCCGAGGTCGAGGTCGGTTTCGGCGCCGTCGTCTGTTACGAACACCTCGCCGTGCTGGTAGGGGCTCATAGTGCCGGGGTCGATATTTATGTAGGGGTCGAGCTTCTGCGAAGCCACCTTATAGCCCCTGCACTTCAAGAGTCTGCCGAGCGAAGCCGCAGTAATGCCCTTGCCGAGACCTGAAACCACGCCGCCTGTTACGAAAATGTACTTTGTCATAAACCTTTTCTCCCCGTCCGCAAAGGCGGACTTGCTGCCGCAAATGTAAAATGTGTTATCCCGCGTGAATATCGGCGAAAAACGCCTTCCGCACGATAAAGCGAGCTAAATTATTCCCGTATAGTATAACATACAACGCGCTTTAAGGCAACCGCAAACGCGCAATTAAAAATTTTTATTTTAAATGCACGCCATACACAAAATCACACTCCGCCTATACGAGCAATTTAAAATATTTGCGTTTTATCGTTATAGATTAGCTAATCGCGAGCAAAAATAATATACCATAATTCAAAGTCGGATGTCTATCGATGCGTCGTGACATATTTTGTCGAATAATGGCAAGTTTTGCCGAAAGCGACGCAATGAATTGCGGATGGCGCGCTGTGCAGGCAATTTAAGCGGGGCTCCCTGCTTTACAAATATGGTCGGGGCGTGGGATATGAACGATAAAAACAATACAACTAAAACGGTCGCTTCGGCTATGTTCAGGGAAGTATTCGTTGCGCTCGCGGACGAGCTTGACTGCAAAAAATCGCAGGTGCCCGCATACCTGGGCATAAGTTACGATATCTTTATCAAGATATACGAACTTGGCAAAATACCCCGCCCGCAGATTCTTGCGCGCATAGCCGACAAATTCAACTGTTCGGTAGAATTTTTGCTGGGCAGAACCAAGGACCAATCGTTTGAAAGGTCGCAGAAAACCGCCTCGTTTGCCGAAAGGCTGACCGAACTTGAAAACAGATACGGCAAAACCGACTATTACGTCTCGTCAAAACTGCACGTATCAACAAACTATATAACGAACTGGCGCAAAAAGAACTATACGCCGTCGTTCGACATACTGCTCACGATAGCCGACCTCTTTTCGACCTCGCTCGATTATCTGCTCGGCAGGACTGACGATTCCGAACCTTATGAACTTGTGCCCGACTGGAACTGAACAAAAAACAGGCCTAAGCGCAGGCCTGTTTTTTATTTGAAATGCGCCGCGCGGACTTACTTCCGCGCGGCGCATAACTTTTATAATTTAAATTTCTATTTCGCCGGTAAAGACGAGCGTGGCAGCGCCCTCCATAAACACCGTTTCGTCGGTGTAGGTTATGCGGAGTTCCCCGCCGAGAAGAAATACCGAAATTTCTGAATTCTTGTCGCAATACCCGTTGAGCACCGCCGCCACCGCCGAGGCGCACGCGCCCGTGCCGCAGGCAAGCGTTTCGCCGCTGCCGCGCTCCCACACGCGCATTTTGAGTCTGCCACGGTCAATTACGCGCACGAATTCGGTGTTCACCCTCTCGGGGAAGGCGGTATGCCGCTCGAACAGCGGGCCGTAGTGTTCCAGCCCGACCGTGTCGGGGTCCTCGAACACCACGCAGTGCGGGTTGCCCATAGAAACGAGCGTGGCTCCGAAAGTCTTTCCGCCCACTTCAATCGGAGCGTTCACGACTTTTTCGCCGCGGTAAGTGCTGGGTATCTTTTCACCGTCCAAAACGGGCGCGCCCATATCTACCTTGGCAGAGCAGACTTTGCCGTCCGCCCCGATATTGAGCGAAAGCGTTTTTATGCCCGAAAGCGTCTCTATTTTAACGCTGTCGCCCTTTACGTAGCCCAAATCGTGCGCGAGTTTGCCCACGCAGCGTATGCCGTTGCCGCACATCTTGCCCTCGGAACCGTCGAGGTTGAACATACGCATACGGCAGTCTGCCACGTCTGAGGGGCAAAGAAGTATTACGCCGTCGCCGCCTATTCCGAAGTGGCGGTCAGAAAGCCTTATTGCAAGTTCTTCGGGGTTATCTATCGGCTCGTGCATACAGTCGAAGTATATATAATCGTTGCCGATGCCCTGCATCTTGTAAAATTTTCTAAGCATAAAAATCTCTCTCAAAGGCCGCGTGATTTGCGGCGAAATATAAATCGGCGCGGCAATATGCCGCAATTAACAGCGCAGCTCTCGCCCGCGATATTTTGAAATAATCAAAGTGCGCAAGCAGGGGTCTCGGCTGCAATAAGGTAAACAACTTGCAGCCTCGGTCACCGCAAACGCCTTCATATGCGTTTGCTCATCTCATTTCGCCACGCACAACGGG
>URMT01000018.1 GCA_900549005.1 uncultured Eubacteriales bacterium
AACGCCTGTTTGCAGCCCCCAGGGGGTGAGCGCAAAGACAACGAGACCGACACAAAGCACCAGCGGGACGGCCAGCGCGAAGCCGATGCATTTCAAAAGATAAAATATGTAACATAAAAAAGAGGCGGCAAACATTGCCGCCTCTTTTTTTATCTTTCAATTAAAGGGTTTCAAGCACCTTCATAATGTCGCCTACGGTCTTGATTTCGGCAACCTTATCTTCGGGTATGGTCTTGCCCGTGCTCTCTTCCAGACCCATAAGAAGTTCCACAACGTCGAGCGAGTCTGCGCCGAGGTCCTTTATTATATCGGTATCCGCGGTTATAGTCGCGGGGTCAACGTCGAGCTGTTCGCCCAGCATTTTTGCTATATCTTCTAACATAAAAGTAAATCCTCCGAGTGATATATTAGCAAATAAATTTTACAATATGTGGCAGCGATTGTCAAGTCAATTGGTAATTTTTATGTATCGCGCGCGCACATTTGCCGCTTATTTGCTCATTTTTTTGACCTGTTTGAGCGAAAGGCCTATGCGCTGCTTTTTGACGTCAACGCTTATTACAACAGCCCTTACCTGCTGGCCGACTTTGAGCACGTCGGAAGGGTGCTTTATATAGCGGTCGGTAATCTCTGAAATATGCACGAGGCCGTCCTGGTGAACGCCTATGTCTACGAACGCGCCGAAGTCGATTACGTTGCGCACGGTACCGTCAACCACCATTCCCACCTGCAAGTCCTCTATGCCCATTATGTCCTTGCGCAGTTTGGGCGCGGGGAGCGAATCGCGTATGTCCCTGCCGGGGCGCAGAAGTTCGGTGATTATATCCCTGAGCGTAGCCACGTCGAGTTCGGCGTATTCGGCCGCCTTTTGCTCGCCGAAGGCCTTTACCTTCTGCGGAAGTTCGGCAAGGTTGCCAGCCTTTACGTCCTCTTCGGTATAGCCGAAGAGTTTTAAAAGTTTTTCTGCCTTTTTGTAAGATTCGGGATGCACGGCGGTGTTATCGAGAATGTTGTCGCCGCCGGGTATGCGCAGGAAGCCCGCGCACTGTTCGTATGCCTTTTCGCCCAGCCTTTTTACGCTGAGCAGCTGCGAACGACTGGTGAATTTGCCGTTGCTCTCGCGGTAGGCCACGATGTTTTTTGCTATGCCCGCATTGAGCCCCGCAACGTGTTCGAGAAGAGAGGCGCTCGCAGTGTTGAGGTCTACGCCCACGCTGTTCACGCAGTCCTCGACCACGCCGCCGAGGGCGTTATCCAGCCTCTTCTGGTCAACGTCGTGCTGGTACTGGCCCACGCCAATCGACTTGGGGTCGATTTTTATGAGCTCTGCAAGCGGGTCCTGTAACCTGCGCGCGATGGATATGGCCGAACGCACGTTCAAATCGTATTCGGGGAACTCCTCCGCGGCGAGCGGGCTTGCCGAATATACGCTGGCACCCGCCTCGTTTACCACCATATAGCTTACGTCGCGGTCAACCTCTTTCAAAAGGTCGGCAACGAAAATTTCCGTCTCTTTGCTCGCCGTGCCGTTGCCTATGGCTATTATGTCTACGCCATATTTGTTTATAAAGTTTTTTACTATCTTTTTGGCATCTTCTATTTTGTTGAACGGGGGAACGGGGTAAATTACCGAAGTTTCGAGCACTTTGCCCGTTTCGTCCACGACGGCAACCTTACAGCCCATTCTGTAACCGGGGTCTAACCCGAGCGCGACTTTACCCTTTACGGGGGGCTGCAACAGCAGGGGGCGAAGATTTACTTCAAACATCTTTATCGCCTGTTCCCCCGCCTTTTCGGTGAGCGCAGAGCGCACTTCGCGCTCTATCGAAGGCTCTATCAGCCTGTCGTAACCGTCGTCGGCCGCCTCGCGTATCAGGTCTGCGCACGCCCCGTTGGAATGAACGTATTTTGCCGCGCACACACGCTTTGCAAGGTCGGGGTTGAAGTAAAGTTTTACTTTGAGGCAACCCTCTTTTTCGCCCCTGTTTACGGCAAGCACGCGGTGGTTTTTGATTTCGGGAACTATTTCGGCATAGTCGGCATACATAGCGTAAGTGCCCTTGCCGTCGTCGTTTACCATTTTGGACTGCAACTCGCCGTGGTTTTCAAACAGTTCCCTGAGCTTCTTTCTGAGCTCTGCGTTGTCTGAAATGATTTCGGCTATAATATCCTTCGCGCCGTTTATTGCAGACTGCCTGTCGGGCACTCCCTTTTCCTCGTCTATGTACTTGTCCGCCTCGGCGTAGGGGTCGCCCTCCTGCGCCAGAATAAAGTCTGCAAGCGGTTGAAGGCCGCGCTCGATTGCAACGGAAGCCCTCGTCTTTTTCTTCTGCTTGTAGGGGCGGTATACGTCCTCAATCTCAGTCAGGGTAACGCAGTCGGAAATGGCTTTTTCAAGCTCTTCGGTCATCTTGCCCTGGTCGGTAATGGACTTGCGCACTTCGTCTTTGCGCTTTTCAAGGTTTTTGAGGTATTCGTACCTGTCGACAAACTGCCTTAAAACCTGGTCGTCGATGGCGCCAGTCATCTCTTTGCGGTAGCGCGCAATGAAAGGTATGGTGTTGCCTTCGTCGAGAAGGTTTACAATGTTGTTTGCGTGTTCGGGTTTCAGATTGAATTCTGTTGTAAGCTGGTTAATGATATCCATAAAATAAATTTTCCCGTAAAAACTTTAATCTCATATTCCCCCGACTTAAAATATGCCCCGTTGCGGGCGATAAGCCGCGGCAAAAGTTCTACCTTTGACTATTTTAATTAAAAAACGCCGCTAAGTCAATACTTTTTTGAATTTTTATCCTCTTCAATTTTGCGTGCGGCTTGCGCCGCGCGCATTACGGTTTCGTCAGACATTTAAAATCTCCGTGTGTCTTGCGAGTGCTTTTTGCCGCACCGTTTGCGGACGCCTGATTTTTGCGTGCTATTTGATGCGCGCAACTCTGCTCAGCTTCGTTTTACGCGCAGCGCCTTTAACTGCTCCTTCTGCCCGTCAGTCAGACGAAAGCTGTCGCAAGCCTTTGAAATGACCTTATTTTTAATGTTTATGTCACACATAGTACTATTCAAATATTCAAAACCGCGCTCATAATGTTTGATAAGCACCTCTGCAAGCAGCCAGGCGGCACCCATCATTACGTAATATTTTTCCGGTCTGCAACTTTTTACGCAGTCAAAAATCAAATCGAGATACTTCTCTTCCACATAAAAATGCAGGAGAGTTGTGAGCGCAAACCTGCGAACGTACTCCCCCTCGCTGTACCCCGTTGTGCAGGCGAGATATTTTTTGATAAACGGAACGTAATCTTCCCTGTGCTTTTTTATGCAGGCGGGCGCAAAGCAGTCGCACAGCGCCCAATCTGAAATGAGCGCCACGCAATCGTCTGATACGGCAATAAATTCTTCGTATGGAAGCGCGGCGGCAAGGCTGAGTTTTAAAAACACAACCTCGTAAAATTCGTCGGGAAAGCGCGAAAACGCCTCGTGCTCCCCCTTATACTTTTTGGCAAGCGCGCGCAAAGCAGGCGTGCGCACGCCTGTTATTTTTAACTTGTCGTCCCTGATTATGCGCCGTTGAAAGGCGGCAAACTTTTCTTCCGAAAGCCTTTCAAGCTCTTTCAAAACTTCTTCGTATGTAATCATATAAAACTCCGCGGTATCTTACGCAATCTGCGGCCTCTTATGGTGTGCCCAATTTACAGAGACTTTCAGTTCTGCAATTGTGCATTATTTGGCGCGCCGAATACGGACGAAAGCGCCGCATACCATTTATTTTCGTCGCAGCGGGTGTTTGCAGGACTGGTTGAAGGCAGGGCGACGTACGGAATTCTGATATCCCTGTACCGCCGCTCAAAAATCTGCGCCGCCTTTCCGCCGTTAAGAATTATAAGCTCTATGCTGCACCCGCCTAAAACTTTGTCAAGGTCGGCAACCTTATAATTTTTTATAGAGGCGTCGCTCGACCCTTCAATCTCGCACTCCGTCACCATATCCCACAGCGCCACGTTTCGCCTTAAAAGCAGCGCCTTCTTTTCGTCAACGCTTTCAGGCACTCCCTCGCCGAAGAACGAGCAGAGTATGCGCCAGAACCTGTTCTGCCTGTTTCCGTAATAAAATTCAACCTGTCTGCTCTTTACCGAAGGGAAACTGCCCAGAATAAGCACGCGGCTGTGCCCGTCGAAAACGGGCGCAAAACCATATTTTATTGCTGCCATAACTTAAATTTCGAGCGGCTTGTCCACCTTGCCGACTACGGCTGCGGCCATACGCGACCTGTCGAACGCACAGTCTATCGCCTCGGCGACGTCGTCCATAGTTACGGCGTTTACGCTTTTGATGCGCTCTTCAAAATCGTAAAGCCTTCCGCTGTACATAACTTCCTTGCCGTATAAAAGCATCTGCGAGCTGGTGCTCTCCTGCGCGAAAATTGACGAGGCTTTCAGCTGTTCCTTGCCGCGGTTGAACTCGTCCAAAGTCATATCTTTGCGCTTTATGTCGGCAATACACTTTGCAATCGCGTCGGCCGATTTCATATAATTTTCGGCGTTGACGCCCGCATAGATGACGAGCGTGCCCGTATCGGCATACGACGTGCCATAGGAATATACGGTGTAAGCAAGCCCCAGCTTTTCGCGCACAGTCTGAAAAAGGCGCGAACTCATACTGCCGCCCAGAACGGAATTCATAACCATCGTCGCATCGTACAGCCTGTCGTACCGCTTTACCGAGGGATACGCAACGGCAAGGTGAATTTGCTCTATGTCCTTATATCTGTAAAGCGACGAATGTGCGGGCGTAACCGTAACTTTGCGACCGTCCTTTTTTGTGGGCGCAAGCCCCGAAAAATACTTTTCGGCAAGCTCCTCCGCAAGGCCGATGTCTATATTGCCCGCCATAGAAATTACGATATTGTCGGCGGTGTACCTGTCCGCCATATACGCGTCGACGTCGGCTTTGGTAAAGCCGCTTACGTTTTGGCGCGGGCCGAGAATGTTCCTGCCGTAGCCCGATTTGCCGTAGTAGGCTTCGCCCAGAAGGTCGAGGCATAAATCGTCGGGAGTATCCTCGTTCATATTTATTTCCTCGATTATAACGCCCTTTTCGCGCGTCATCTCGTCCTCGGGGAAGGTGCTGTTCAAAAAGAGGTCGGCAAGAATTTCAAACGCCTTTGCGGCATTTTCGGTGGTTGATTTGGCGTAGTAGCAGGTCAAATCTTTACCCGTAAAGGCATTCATCTGCGCGCCGATTCTGTCCATCTCGTCGGAAATGTCGAAGGCGGTGCGCTTTTTCGTGCCCTTGAACATCATATGTTCGATAAAGTGCGAAATACCGTCCTCCTTATCCGTCTCCACATAGGCGCCCGTGCCAACGAGCACACCCATAGATACAGACATAAGTCCTTCCATTCGCTTTACAACAAGTTTTACTCCGTTTGAAAGAGTTTTGAAATGTACCATTCATTCTCCTAAACTGTGCGAAACCGTACAGGCGGCCAAGCCGCAATTTCTTATGTAATCGAGTATTTGGGGCAATGCCTGCACCGTACTTGAAGTGGGGTGCATAAGCACAAAATCGCCCGAACTTAAATTATTAGTAGCGCGCGAAACTATCAGGTTTACGTCGTCGTCGCGCCAGTCAATCGTATCCTTGCTCCACATTATAACTTTCAGCCCGAGCTGTGAACAGGCAGAAAGCGTATGCTCATTGAAAGCCCCCGAAGGCGGCGCAAACAGCCCTACTTCGGTCTGGCATATCATATTGAGCAATTTTACACTCGGTTTAATCTCTTCAAGGTTTTCCTCTTCCGAGAGTGCAGAATGGTCTTTGTGGAAATAGCCGTGACTTGCCACTTCGTGACCGCGCGAATAAATTTCGCGCACGCAGTCCACGTTGTCGTCGGCCCAGCTGCCGCCTATAAAAAAGGTTGCCTTTGCGCCGTAACTGTCCAGAACGTCGAGTATTTCCAGAACCTGCTCGGTACCCTGATAGACGTTGAACATAAGGCACACTTCGCCCTCTGCATCAGAGCGGTAAAAGACGTTGTCGCCGCGGTCAGACACGGTGACAGCTCCGCCGCCGTAAAAGCCGACTACCGCCGTGACGACAATCACGGCGCAGATTATAAGGTTTGTTACGATTGCAATTATTTTGTTCTTCAACAGTTTACCCCGATTGCGCTTATATTATTTAAATCTTATTTATATAATATTAGCCGCGCAGCCGATTATTGACTGTTGAAATATTTATTTGAGTTTTATAAAAGTGACGCCCGTTTCGCCTTCGCCGTACTTGCCCGCCCTGAAACTTTCCACGTTTTTGTGGCGCTTCAAATGCTCGGCAATGGCCTTTCGCAGCTTGCCCGTGCCCACGCCGTGAATGACTTTTATCTCTTCGAGGTTGTCGGTGACCGCCCTGTCGATGAAGTTATCCACCTCGTAAAGCGCTTCGGGCACGGTGAGCCCGAGCACGTTGATTTCGAGAACGGGCTGGCTTACGGGAATTTTGCGCACTACTTTTACGTTGTCTGCACGCTTTACAACGCCGCCCTGCGGCGCATTCTCTATAATCAGCAAGTCGGCGGGTTTGCAGCGCAGTTTCATACTTCCGCAGGTAACTTCCGCCTCGCCCTTGCCCTGTGAATAAGACGTGACTACGCCCTCTGTCTGCATAGGCTTTACAAACACCCGCGCACCTTCGCGCAGATTGTTCTTGTCTGAGGGTGTGTAGGTCGTCTTTCTTTCGGGCGCCTCGTCAGCACGATAAGCCGCGTCTTTAATCTTATTTTTGAGCGTTCTCGCCTTTATGAGGTCGCTTTCAGAAATCTCTTCCTTTTTGAATATGTCCTCAATCTCCGAAAGGAGTTCTTCGGCCTCGGCTGCGCGCTCGTTAATCAGCCTGCGGCTCTCCGCCTTGGCGCCCGCAAGCAGTTTTGCGCGCTCCCTTTCGAGGGCGTCGGCCCTCTTCTCGGTCTCGGCAATCTCATCTTTCAGTTTTGCGCGAAGCTGTTCGTTTTCGGCAACGAGCTGTTCAGCCTTTACCCTGCTGTCTTCGGCGCTCCTCACTATGTTTTCAAACGCCCTGCCGCCTTCGGAGAGGTAGGAAACGGCCTTTTCGAGCACGCCTTCGTCCAGCCCCATTCTGCGGCAGATTGCCAGCGCGTTGCTCGAACCGGGCATACCTATCTTTATTCTGTAAAGCGGTTTGAGCGTCGCCGAATCGAACTCCATACTTGCATTTTCTATGCCGTCCGCGCCGAACGCAAACTCTTTGAGCGCGGTGAAGTGCGTCGTTACTATGCCCTTACAGCCGCAGGAAAGCAACTTTTCGACTACGGCGCGCGCGAGCGCCTGCCCCTCGTCGGGGTTGGTGCCTCCACCCAGCTCGTCGATGAGAACGAGGCTGTCGGCATTTACGCCGTTTACTATCTCTATAACCGTCTTTATGTGCGACGAGAATGTGGAAAGGCTCTCTTCTATGCTCTGGCTGTCGCCGAGGTCGCAGAACACGTTGTCGAACACGCCCACGCAGCTGCCTTCGGCCGCGGGAATGAACAGTCCGCACGCCGCCATCAGGCAGAATAGGCCCACCATTTTTAAAGTAACCGTTTTGCCGCCCGTGTTCGCACCGCTGAGCAGCAGAAAGTTATAATCTTTGCCCAGCTCCACGCTTACGGGAACAATGCGTTCTTTGTCGATAAGCGGGTGCCTGCCCTTTACTATATCTATATATCCCCGCCTGTTGACCTGCGGGTTTATCGCCTTCAACGAATAGGCATACTGCGCCTTGGCGTAACAGCAGTCGAGTGCGGCGAGCAGTTCCTCGTCGGCCCTCAGCCTGTCTGCAATTGCTCCGAACCGCTTTGAAAAGCTCTTTAAAATGCGCTCCACTTCCTCGCGTTCGTCTATGGTGAGCGCAATCAGCTCGTTGTTCATTTCCAGCACGTATTCAGGCTCTATGAAGAATGTCGCACCCGTCTGCGAACGGTCGTGAACGAAGCCGCGCACCCTGTTTTTATACTCGGCCTTGACGGGAATTACAAAGCGGTCGTTGCGCATCGTCACCGTTGCGTCCTGCAAATACGCCGCTGTGGGCCCTGTTATATACTCGGTAAGTTTACTGCGTATCCGCGCGTTAAGCGATTTTATTTTTGTCCTTATATCGAACAACTTTTCGCTGGCGTGGTCGTTGATTTCGCCGTCGGACATTATGGCAAAGTTAATGTCGTCCTCCAACCTCGCATCGTAATACAGCCTGGCGCAGTCGGCTTTTATGAAGGTAATCTCTTCGCCCGCGAAGGAAAATACCGAAGTCTGCGCAATGCGCGCCGAACGGTTGAGCGCGTTCACCTGCATAAGCTCGGCGCACGAGAGAGTGCTCCCCTTTTCCGCGCGCGAAAGAAGGTCGGTCACGTCGTCGAAGTACTCCACCCCCGACGCGCCGAACCTGAAAAGCAGTATATCTGCCTCCTGCGTGCGCGCAAGCCGCTCGCGCACCTCTTTGAGGTCGGACGAGGGTACCTCTTCCGCAATCATCTGCTTTGCAGAGGAAAGCACGGCAAAGTTTGCGCACTGCGCAAGCACTTTATTAAGTTCAAGTTTTTCAAAAAATCGGGTATTCATTCAATGCAAAGTTGCCGCATTTGCGGCGATAAATAAATATGCTTAGAGCACGGGCGAGATAAAGTGCCCGCGGGTGACTGCGGGAAGCAGGTGTTTTATGCTTCTGCCCGCAAAGAAGTCTGCCGAAAGACGGGGCGCGTCTAAAACGGTGAAGTCGGCGAGCGCACCGAACGGGCCGCTCTCTTCGCCAAGATATGCGCAGTTATACAGTTCGAAGCGGCAGAGCCCCGTTTTATACCGCCGCAGGGGGAATTTTCTGCCCGCCTCGTCGGTGACGGTATACACTCCCCTCATATCGCACGACTTGCAGGTGCGCGAGAAGGGACAATATTCAAAATCCATCACCTTGATACCGCCCGCCGAAAGCGCAAAGGCGTTGTCTGAGCCGAGAGGCGCGCTCTCTTTTACGGTGAGTTCCTTCGATACGCAGAAATATTGCGCGTTTTTTTGAAGCCATTCGGCGGCAAAGGTGTTTGAAACGTTGAAACCCACGCCCGCAAACAGCGGCTTATCAAGCTCGCGCGCAAGCGCTACTCCGTAAGTTCCGTCACAATAGACGCCGTCGAAGAGAGTGCACGCGCCCTTGATTTTTGCAATTTCGTCGCCGCTTAAATATGCGGGAAGGTATAAAAATTTCTGTCCGCCAAACCCTTTTGTAAGCGCCTTCAAATCGCCGGAATAGTCGTCGGGCTTCAAAATGCCTATGTCGGCAGAAACGCCGCTAAGGTCACGGCACATAACAGCCTTTTTACCGCAATCGCCGCCGTCAATGCGGGGCGCTTCCAAAACGCCGTCAAGGGCAGTCCTGTGTTTATCTGTAATATGCCCCGCATATGCCGCATACGCGTCGCGGCGGAAGGCGTTGAGTGCCGCCATTCCGAGGTACGGCCTGCCGACGATTGAAATTTTATCGAAATTTATATCAAGCGGCAGCGCGCCCACCTTTTTGAAGCACGCAGAAATATCCTCTTCTAAAAGCGGCCTGTTTTGCGCGGCTGACAATCTTTCTGCCCCGCAGAATTCAAAGCCGTCGATGACAACTTTCGGATAATCTCCCTCTTCAAAAAAGGCAGAAATCGTGCACTTTTTAAGCCGTTTTGCCTGCAAAAGGCGGGCGTTGAGCGCGGTATCGGTGGTTACAAAAACTTTGTCGCCGTTTTTAAGCCGCTTTGCCGAGCTGATATAAAAGCCGCCCTTAGCCTCGCCATCGAACGCGCCGCCACAAAACTCGGCGCCGTCGCGCAGTATTTTGAACCCGTCGCCGCGGGTAAATTTTTGCCTGCTTTCGCAAATAAATCTGCCGTTTGCAACCTTTACGGTGCCCACAAATTCGCCGATATGCCCCTGCACGGCGGAGGATAAAAAGGACTTATCCTGCCCGAACGCCAGCCCGCGGGTGTAGTTGCCGCGGTTGTAGGTGCGTTTGAGCGCCGAAAGGTCGCCCTCTTCGCCAGAGAGCATATTTTTATAGTAAGACACAGCCGCCGCAACGTATTCTGGACGGCGCATCCTTCCCTCTATTTTAAAGGAATAAACGCCCGCATCTTTCAGCGTTATTATGTTGCGCCCCACGCTCAAATCGGAGGGTGAAATGCGGTAAGCGGGGCTTTCGTAGCCCGCCCTGTCGATTGAATACAGCTTTCTGCAAGGCTGTTTGCACTTACCCCTGTTGCCGCTGTTGCCGCCCGCAAACGAAGAAAGATAGCACTGCCCCGAAAAGCAGGTGCACAGCGCGCCCTGCACGAAAACTTCCGTTTCTATTATCTTTGTTATTTTCTTTATATCTTCGAGCGCCGTTTCGCGCGCGAGAATTACCCTTGAAAAGCCGAATTCTTTGGCAAGGCTTGCGCCGTATTCGTTGCACACGCCCGCCTGGGTTGAAAGGTGAAGCACGATTTCGGGGCAGGACTTATGCACCGCCCTTCCCAAAAACAGGTCCTGCATTATTATCGCGTCGGCGCCCAGGCTCCACGCCTCCTTCACGGCGGCGATAAAGCCTTCAACCTCGTCCTGTTTGACGAGAGTGTTCATCGCAACGTGCACCCTCACGCCGAAAAGCGCCGCATAATCGATTATCTCTTTAAGCTCGCGGCTGTCGAAATTCTGCGCGGAAGAGCGGGCAGAAAACTGCTTCAAGCCGAGGTAAATTGCGTCTGCGCCGCTGTTTATGGCCGCGTATGCGCTGTTTTTTTCGCCAGCAGGGGCTAATATCTCACACATAGTACTATGATAAACCGTATTTTCTTATAACTGCCGCCACGCCGCCCTCGTCGCAAGATGGGCAGACGTCGTCTGCTTCGGCCTTTAAGCCTTCTTCGGCGTTGGCAACGGCCACGCCCGTGCCCGCCGCCTCTATCATCGGCAGGTCGTTAAGATTGTCGCCTATGGCGACGGTATTTTCTATGGGAACGTTATAGTGCGCGGAAAGGAATTTTAGAGCTTCGCCCTTGTCGTCGCCCTTGGGCGATACTTCCACAAGCACCGCCGCGCTGTAAGTCACCTCGTACCTCTCCCCCAGCTTTTCGCAGAGGTAGTTATACAGGGGAAGTTTTCTTTCGGGCATAACAACGCTTACTATCTTCTGGCAGTACAGAGAATTTTGCCTTACGTAGTCAGACATTTTTCCTTCAACAAAACGCGCGTAAATGCCCGTAATTTTTTCGTACATTAAAAGCAGTTTATCGTCGGGCGGGAGCGTGGTATACATCACGTTGTCGGCATACACGTTTATCGGCTCGCCGCGCTCTTCCAGAGCTGCGCACACCTCGCACGCCTGCTCCACAGAAAAGCCGCCGTTTTTTATGAGAGCGCCGCTTTCGATGTCGGCAATAACCGTGCCCTGATACGCCGCCACCAGACCTTTCAGCCCGAGAGCGCGCACCTGCGGAAGTATTGAGGCGAGCATTCTGCCCGTGCATACGGCAAATATGCCTCCTGCGGCAATGTATTCGTCTATCGCCGCCTTAACCTCTTCGGGAATTGTCTGTTTTGTGGTGAGAAGCGTGCCGTCGAAGTCTGAAACTATCAGACCGCATTTTACTTTCTTCATAACTTTTCTTCAAAATAATCTTTTATATTTTTTGCCAGCACTTCGCCTATGCCCTCCACGGAAGAGAGCTCTTCAACGCTCGCGCCCATAATTCTGTCTATCGTGCCGAATTTAGTCATAAGGGCAATGCGCTTTTTCTTGCCCACGCCCTCGATTTCGGAGAGCACACTCTCTAAATTGCGCTTGGAGTGAAGGTTGCGGAAATAGGTTATGGCAAAGCGGTGCGCCTCGTCCCTTATTCTCTGCAACATTTTGAGCGCAAAGTCGCGGTGGTCGATTTTTACGCTTTCGTCGCGGTCCAAAGTGAACACCTCTTCCTCGCGCTTGGCAAGCGAGATAAGCTCTATGCCCTCCATTCCCTTTTCGTCGAAAATTTCCTTCACGGCAGAGAGTTGGCCCTTGCCGCCGTCTATTATTATAAGGTCGGGCCTGGGGAACCTTTCCTCTTCGTCCGTGCCGAGTTTTGCCAGCCTGCGAAGGAGCACTTCCTGCAACGAGGCAAAGTCGTTCGCGCCCTCAACCGTCTTTATTCTGAACCGCCTGTAACTGCTTCTTTCGGCCTCGCCGTCTATAAACACGACCATCGAGCCTACCTTGTCTACGCCGCTGATGTTGGATATATCGTAGCACTCCATTCTGCGCGGATATTTTTTTAGACCCAGAATTTCCTGCAAACGGCGGCAGGCATTCACCGTCATATCGTCTTTGTGCCTTATTCTGTCTATCGACTTTTCAAGGTATTCGCGCGCGTTCTCCTGCGCCATTTCTAAAAGTTGGGCCTTTACGCCTTGCTTGGCAAAGGTAATCTTTACAGATTTATCGTACTTTTCCTTAAAAAAGCTCTCTAAAAGCTCCCTTTCGCCTTCAAGGCAGCTTTCTGTTATAATTTCGGCGGGCGGAAGCCTGTTCGCGTAGTACTGCGAAATGAACTGCGACAGCGCCTCTGAATCGGAGGAATGTGCGTCCTCCAAGGCGTAGCTGGTGCCGCCCTGCATAACGCCCTTGCGGGTGATTAGCACGTTGACCGCCGAATAGAGATTGTTTGTGGTGTAAGCAATGATATCGGCATCGAGGAAGTTTGAAAGCGAGGTAATTCTGCGCGCTTCCAGCCGCGAGAGCATCTCTATCTTGTTGCGGTAATCGAGCGCAAGTTCAAAATTTTCGCCTGCGGCAGCTGCAAGCATACGCTCTTTGAGCACCTCTTCGCCCTCTTTGTAGTTGCCATCCAAAAAGTTCACGGCGCGCTTTACGCACGCGGCGTACTCCTCTCTGCTGCACTTATGCGCGCAGGGCGCAAGGCACCTGCCGATGTGGTAGTTGAGGCATTCCCTTTTGGGCTTTTCGCCTATCGTTTCGGGGCAGTCGTTTTTGAGTATTACAAGAAAACAAAGTTGCAGTATGCCCAGTATATCTTTATAGCTAACGCCGCCCATATACGGCCCGTAATAGCGCGCGCCGTCCTTTTTTACCTTTCTCGTGACGTAAAATTCAGGATAATCCTCGTGCAAATCTACCTTTATATAGGGGTAGGTCTTGTCGTCCTTTAAAAGAATGTTATACTTTGGCTTGTACTTTTTTATCAGGTTGTTTTCAAGTGCAAGCGCGTCACGCTCAGTCTTGGTGATAATATAGTTGAAATCGGCTATATTTTCCACCATCCGCATAACTTTGTCGGGCTTGGGGGAAGAATGAAAGTACTGCCTTACGCGGTTTTTGAGTACGCGCGCCTTGCCCACGTAAATTACGTTGGTATACTTATCGAGCATTATATATACTCCCGGATTGTCGGGCAGCAGTTTTAATTTTTCCCTTATGATATCCATAAAATTTATAACCGAAAACTCTTTTTACATTATACCACAGCCGCGGCATATTTTGCAATATTAAAGGGGCGCAAAACATATAAAAAAGGCGGGTTTTTGGTTGCATTGCGCGCATACCAAAAACCCGCCTTTAAAAAATGTTAAAAATATTTCAGCACCCCAAAAATTCCACGCCCTTCAACATAACGTCGTTGACGGTGTCGTTTACCAGACTGTAAAAAATTATTTTGCCGTGCCGTTCGCACTTTACGATGCCGAGGTTTTTGAGCAGCCTCAGCTGGTGCGAAACGGTGGTCTGGTTTATGTTCAGCACGCGCGACAGGTCGGTGACGCACATCTCGGATATGGCCAGGGCCGAGAGCATACGCACGCGCGTTGCGTCGGCAAAAACAGAAAAGAAACACACGATACTGTCGAGCACATCGCCCTCGGGCACATACTCGCGTATAAGTTCCTTTGTGCGCCTGTCCAAAAGCATAGTATCCTGTATAACGTCCTGCATATAACGCCTCCGCAAAAGTTATAGGGCGGCGGGCATTTACCTGCGCCTTACAATAATTATACCTTCACGTATGCTTATATGTCAAAATGTAATATTGCCGCAAAAAGTCATATATTATATAACTTTGTCGCAAGCGCAAAACTTTGTTATTTCGCCTCTATCGAGGTAACTTTGTAGCCTGCGTCCTCTACCGACTTTTTAATTTCCTCTTCCGAAAGGGGCTCGCGCGAGCGCATAACCGCAAGGTTCTTTTTGAGTTTTACGTCTGCGCTGACCGCGCCGTGCACGGCGGAAAGAGCGTTTTCGACCCGCTTTGCGCAATGTTCGCAGCACATACCTTCTATGTTCACTATCGTCTTCATATATCCGTCCTCCGATTTATTCAAAGACTTCCGGTCTTTACTTTCTGATATTTTGCCGTCGCTTTCGCCACCTGCGGCAGGACAGCCTTTGTTGCAGTCAGTTCTGTGCGTGCGCTTGTTTTTGAAGCGCAGAAGTCTGAGCGCGTTGAACACCACAAAGAGCGACGAAAGGCACATACACGCCGCCGCAATCATAGGATTGAAGGTGAAGTTTGCCCACGCAAACACGCCCGCGGCGACGGGTATCATTATGACGTTGTAAATGAACGCCCAGAACAGATTTTCTTTGATGTTGCGCACGGTCGCCTTTGAAAGTTCAAACATATCGTCGAGCGCGCGCAAGTCTTCACTGACCAGCACCACGTCGGCAGAGTCGATGGCGACGTCAGTGCCGCTGCCTATGGCTATGCCCACGTCCGCCTGTTTGAGCGCGGGCGAATCGTTTATGCCGTCGCCCACCATCGCCACGTAGCCGCCCACCTGTTGCAGGTTGGTTACGGCGCGCAGCTTATCTTCGGGCATAACTTCCGACATAAAGTCGTCTATCCCCACGCTTTCGGCTATCGCCTTAGCCGTATTTTCTTCGTCGCCGGTAAGCATAGCGACGCGCATATTTCTGCCCTTCAACAGCGAAACGGCATCTTTGCTGCCCTCTTTTAAGGTATCGGCAACGGCGATGAGCGCAAGCACCTTGTTTTCATCGGCAAGGTAGATTACAGTCTTGCCCTGTTTTGAAAGTTCGAGCGCAGAATTTTTTACCTGTTTGTTCACGCCTGCGGCGGGCACAAGTTTTTCATTTCCGAGGAAATACTTTCTGCCCCCGACCTTTGCCACGGCGCCCTTGCCCACTATATATTCAAATTCGTCGGCCGCGGCGCCTTCCTGTACGTAATCTACTATGCACTTTGCCAGGGGGTGATTTGAATTTTTTTCTATTCCGCACGCAATATACAGCGCGCGTTCCCTCTCCGTTCCGAAGGTGACCACGTCGGTCACGCGCGGTTTGCCCTCGGTGATGGTTGCCGTTTTATCGAGCAGAACGGCGTTCACGTCGCAGACCTTTTGCAAACTTTCGGCATCCTTGTATAAAACGCCGAGCGATGCCGCCTTGCCCGTCGCCGTCATTATAGCCACGGGTGTGGCGAGGCCGAGCGCGCAGGGACAGGAGACGACGAGCACGCTTATCGCGTAAGTTACGCAGTGTTCGGGCACGAACGCGCCGTCTATTATAAGCCATACGGCAAAAGTTATGAGCGCGATTGCAGCAACTACGGGCACGAAGATGCCCGCAACCTTATCGGCAAACTTCTGAATGGGCGGCTTTGAGGCGCCCGCCTCGCGCACCATCTTTACTATCTTTGAAAGGGTAGTGTCGGCGCCTATCTTCTGCGCGCGCATTTTTATTACGCCGCTCTTGTTGAGCGCCGCCGAAGTTACCGTATCGCCAACGGTGACTTCCACGGGCAGACTTTCGCCCGTTATGGCAGATTTATCGACGAATGTGCTGCCCTCGGTAATTACTCCGTCTACGGGAATGTATTCACCCTGCTTTACGACGAGTATGTCGCCCACGGCAACTTCCGAAACGGGCACCTCAACCTGCCTGCCGTCAACTTCCTTTATGACTTTGTCGGGCGCGAGGCGCAGAAGTTTTTCAATCTCGCTGCCCGTGCGCCTCTTTGACTTCTCTTCCAACCACTTGCCCACGGTTACGAGTGTCAGAATTGTGGCCGCAGACTCGAAGTAAAGATTCATTGCGTAATCGTGCGCGCCCTCGCCGTTGGGATTGACGAATATCAGAACGGTTATAACCAGCGAGTATATGAACGAAACGCCCGCGCCGAGGGATACCAGCGTATCCATATTGGGCACTTTTTTGAAGAGCGCCTTCGCTCCGCTTGTGAAGAACTTGTAGTTGACGCCGATTACCGCCGCCGTGAGTATGCACTGATAAAAGGCAAACCACTGCGGGTTGAGCGAAGGGTCAAGAAGGCCTATCGGCAGCCCGACCATATGGCCCATCGATACGTACAGAAGCGGTATTAAAAGCACGAGCGATATTATAAACCTTATAAAAAGCTGCCTGTCGCGGGCAACCTCCTTGCCTTGGGGTTGCTCGCCCTCGCGGTAAACTCCGTAGCCGAGCGACTTTACCGCATCGAAAATCGCCTGCTCGGTGACGGCGGATTCGTCGTAGTCAACCGTCATACACTTTCCCATCAGGCTGACTTCCACCTTGTTCACGCCGTCCATCTTGCCGACAACGCGCTCAATTCCCGAAGAACACGCCGAGCACGTCATACCCGTTACGGCATAAGTTTTGTTCACTATTTCCACTCTCCCGTTCCGCAGCGTACTCCGCAGGCAAACTTACCCGCCCTATGAATCCGCCGCGAAACTGTAATTCCTACTTTTTTTATATGATTTAATTATAGCGGAAGAAATTTTGTTTGTCAACCTTTAAACGGGGCGCGGGAAGAAAAAATGACGGCACGGCGCACGGAGCTTGGGAAGGACAGCCGGACTATGCTTTATAAACGGAAAGTGCGGCGCGCGGAAAGTTTGTTCCGCGCGCCGCACTACATAAATTTTCTGTAAAAATGAACGCCAAAGCGGGCTGCCCGTAAAAAGCAGCCCGCCGTAAGGTATTCAAAATATAAAAACCAAGCAGATAATTAAAATTTAATCAAACTCAGTCTTTCTTTACCTTTTCGGCTACGACTTCAACCTTATCGTAGTAACCGCAGTTGCCGCAAACCCTGTGCGCCTGCATCATAGAATGGCAATGAGGGCACTCCACAAGCGTGGGAGCCGTTGCCTTATAGTTTGCAAACCTGCTGTTCGTTCTGCTCTTTGACTGTTTTCCCTTGGGTACTGCCATATTCTAACACCTCTTTTTCTTTGTAACTTAATTTAAATCTATGCCCTTGCAGTCAGGCTTGCAAAGAAGAATCTGCGGCTGACTGAAAAGAACAGCATCGTTTACGGCAGTTGTAAGATTGATTTTCAAGCCGTCATACGAATAATTTTCACCGTCGTCTTCGGGGACGAAAAACACGTCCTGTTCATACTCCACCTGCTGTTTTGCAGGTTCAAGGCAATACGAACACTGCCCGCACAGCAGATAAGAAAGTTTAAGCGTGACGCCGACCGTGTCGTCGTCGTAAATATCGTACGAGCCGTAAACTTTTACCTTGCCTTCTATGCTTGCGCCGGGCAATATTACAAGCTCTGCGGGGCAACCGTATTCAAACGAAAAGTCGCCGCCGTACTTTTTTAACGCTATCTGCCTTGCTATGTCTATTATCATACCGAACCGACTATGCAATTATAGTATATGGTCAACCTTTTGTCAACTTATTTTGTAAACGGCAAAAACAATTTTTTACAGAAGTTCAGCCGTTTCCCTTGCGATGACAAGCTCTTCGTTGGTGGGGATAACGAGTATCTTTACCCTGCTGCCCTCTGCCGATATGTCGCGTATGCCGCCGTCGTTTTTGGCAACGTTTTTGGCCTTGTCGAGCTTTACGCCGAGGAATTCAAGACCCTCGCAAACGCCTTCGCGCACCTGGGGAGTGTTTTCGCCTATGCCCGCCGTGAAAACTATGCAGTCAAGTCCGCCCATCGCCGCGGCGTAAGCGCCTACGAAGCGTTTTGTCTGGTGGTTGAACATATCGAGCGCGAGCTTGCACCTTTCGTTGCCGTTTTCCATTCCCGCAATGAGGTCGCGGAAGTCGCTTGAAACGCCCGAAATGCCCGCAACGCCGCACTTTTTGTTGAGGTAAGTTACAACTTCGGCGTGGGTCATACCCTTCTTACGCGCGAGAAATTCGACCGCCGACGCATCGATATCGCCCGAGCGGGTGCCCATAAGCACGCCCGCAAGCGGCGTGAAGCCCATTGAAGTATCAACGCACTTGCCGCCGTCAACCGCCGTTATAGACGAGCCGTTACCGAGGTGGCAGGTGACGATTTTGAGCTCTTCGGGCTTTTTGCCGAGGTACTTTGCAGCCTCCTGCGAAACAAACTTGTGGCTTGTGCCGTGGGCGCCGTACTTTCTTACGCCGTAGGCTTTATAATCTTCATACGCAATTCCGTAAAGGTACGCCTTTTCGGGCATAGTTGCGTGGAAGGAAGAGTCGAACACGAGAGCCATAGGCGTCTTGGGCATAACTTCTATGCACGCGCGGATGGCCGTGGCCGCCGCGGGGTTATGCAGGGGAGCGAGCTCGAAAGTCTTTTCTTCCAAAGTTTTCAAAACTTCGGGGGTTACGAGCGTAGTCTTTTTGAAGTATTCGCCGCTGGCAACTATTCTGTGCCCCACTGCGTCGATTTCTTCCATAGACTTTATAACGCCTATCTCGTCGTCGTGCAGGGCTTCGAGCACCAGCTCGATTGCCACTTTATGGTTGGGCATATCCTGTTCGTAAACTTTTTCCTTTCCGTTGCCCTTTGCCTTCAACAGCGAACCTGCGATGCCTATTCTTTCGCAGCCGCCCTTTGCGAGCACGCCCTCGGTCTCCATATCTATGAGCTGATATTTAAGCGAGGAGCTGCCTGCGTTGATAACCAGTATCTTCATTTTTCATTACTCTCCCTTTATGATTATTCGGCTTGAAGCGCCGTAACTGCAACCGTTGCCACGATGTCGTCTACGTTGCATCCGCGGGAAAGGTCGTTGAGGGGCTTGGCAAAGCCCTGGCATACGGGGCCTATCGCCATATATCCGCCGAAGCGCTGGGCAATTTTATAGCCAATGTTGCCCGCGTTGATGTTGGGGAAGATGAATACGTTGGCGTGTCCCGCAACCTTGGAGCCGGGCGCTTTGAGTTCGCCCACTTCGGGAGCAACGGCCGCGTCGAACTGGAATTCGCCGTCGAGCGCGAGGTCGGGAGCCATCTCTTTGGCGAGCCTGGTTGCCTCCTGCACCTTGGGAACAGATTTGAAGAACTTATCGTCGTTGCCCGAACCCTTGGTCGAGAACGAGAGCATTGCCACCCTCGGCTCTATGCCCGCGATGGCCTTTGCCGTCTTTGCGGAAGATACCGCGATGTCTGCAAGCTGCTGGGCGTCGGGTTCGATGTTTATTGCGCAGTCGGCAAATACGGCTACGCCGTCGGGATTGTATTTGTTGCCGCCTTCGGGCGCTATCATTATAAAGCAGCTCGAAACGGTCTTGATTCCGGGAGCCGTTTTAACCACTTGCAGTCCGGGACGGAGAGTGTTTGCCGTGGAATGGCACGCGCCCGAAACATAGCCGTCTACGTCGCCCGCTTTGAGCATAAGCGCGCCGAACATAGTCCTGTCCTTTGCCTGCACTGCGGCCTGCTCTTCGGTCATACCCTTGGCCTTTCTCGCTTCGTATAATATTCTGGCGTATTCGGCCGTCTTTTCGGAAGTGAGCGGGTCGATGAGTGTTATGCCCGTGAGGTCAACGCCGGGGGCAACTTTCTTTGCCTCTTCCTCGTTGCCGATGAGCACGATTTTTGCTATACCTTCCTTTGTTATCTGTGCAGCCGCCTCGACTACGCGCCTGTCTTCGCCCTCGCAAAGAACTATCGTCTTTTTAAGGGAAGCTGCTTTTGCCTTGATTTCATCAAGTAACGCCATTTTAAATTTCTCCTTAAAATACTTTATTTATCAAAGATTTTGATATATAATGCCAATACGGACGCGCCGTACTGTTTACCGAATAACATTATATAATAAAATTTTTCAATTGTAAAGATTAAATCAAACATTTTGCGTGACAACTATGAAAATTTGCGCCATAATCTGCGAATATAACCCCTTCCATAACGGGCATAAATACCTTATTGAGCGTGTAAAAGAGCTTTCGGGCTGCGACGCCTTGCTGTGCCTGATGAGCGGAAATTTTACACAGCGCGGCGAAGCGGCGATTCTGCCAAAATTTGTTCGCGCCGAACACGCCGTAAAAGGCGGCGCAGACTGCGTGATTCAGCTCCCCGCCGCCTTCTCGGTAGCACCCGCAGAAATTTTTGCGCAGGGCGCAATAAGCATATTGAAGAGCATACCCGCAGTCACGCACCTCGCCTTCGGCAGCGAAGTTGCCGACGAGTCGGCGATAGACAAGGCTTCGCAAATTTTTTACGGAGCGGGCGAAAATAGCGGCGCCGAACTTGAAGCAATAATCGGAAAGCATATGTCGGGCGGTCAGAGCTATAAAAGAAGCCTCGCCCTCGCGCTCGGAGAGCTGGGCGCAGAGAACACCCTGATTACATCGCCGAACGGAATACTCGCCACGGAGTATGCGCGCGCCATAAAAAAGCTGGGCGCCGACATTAAAATTTTGCCCGTTCAACGCGTCGGCGGCGGCTACGGCGACAGCGAACTTAAAGAAAACTTTTCATCTGCGAGCGCTATACGCGCCAATTTAAGCAGCGTAATCATTGCAGACAACGTACCCGATTACGTTGCTAAATCGCTTGAAAAAATAAGCCTCAATGGCGTAAAAGAGCGCGCGGACTGCCTTATAAGATACGCCCTCGCCACGGCAGACAAAGAAAATATGAGGCGCATATTCGGCTGTACCGAGGGCCTTGAAAACAAGCTGAAAGCCGACGCGGAATTTGCCGCCGACGAAATTGTTGAGCGCGCGACGAACAAGCGCTACACCTCCTCGCGCATAAGGCGCATACTCACTTCAAATATGCTCGGCCTGTATGCCGACGATGCAAAAAAATATATAGCCGAAGGCACATACATTAAGCCGCTTGCCGTGCGCGAAAGCCGCAAAGACGAAATTTTTGCCGAGCTTGCAAAATCTTCGCTGCCCGTCATAATAAAAAAGATGAGTCTGAACGCCCTTACAGCGATGCACGAAAGCAACGAAAAACCTTGCTTCTCTGCGGCGGAAGAATGTTACAAAACCGACAGGAGGGCCGACTTTGCGCGCGCTCTCATATACGGCGTTCAGCCCGAATACGATTACACCGTAAAGATTGTGCATTAAAAATTTAATTATAAAGTAAACATTGCATAACTTGAATATTTTGCCGGATTTACGCAATTAAAACATTGCATAATAATATCAATAAACCCGCTGACGGAAAGCGGCGGCGTGCAGAAAACTTCTGCGCGCCGCCGCTTTGAATTTAAAATCCGAGATTAATCTGTAAGCCGAGTTCTGTCGTGTACGGTCATCTATCTATACTTGCCGTCGCCGGCAAGTTAAAGCGATATTAACGGATAAAGACGGACGGGCAGCCCCGCGATTTAACGCAGTCTTTATCCCAATCTTGCATCAGATGGGGTTTAATTGGCTCGCCCCGTTACCGGGGCGACGGTGAGCTCTTACCTCGCCATTCCACCCTTACGGCAAAACTGCCGCGGTGTATTTCTGTTCACTTTCCTTGAAGTCGCCTCCTCCTGCCGTTAGCAGGCATCTTTGCCCTGCGATGCTCGGACTTTCCTCACGCCGCTCTCGCGGCCCGCGACCGTATAATTAACTCGGATTTGAAATGATTATAGCACACTTTAAAAATTTTTGTAACTATTTGCGCTCACAATATTGCTTTTTTTGGCGATTTCCTTTAAAATATATGATGGATAAAGAATTTTATTTTTTTCAGGAGTGTTTTTTAAATGAAGAAAACAAAGATTATCTGCACGCTCGGCCCCGCGAGCGACACCGAGGAGATTCTTTCTGACCTTATTGATGCGGGTATGAACGTTGCCAGGCTTAACTTTTCGCACGGCACGCACGCAGAGCACGCCGATAAAATCGCTAAAATAAAGAGAGTACGCGAAAGAAAGAAGGTTCCCATCGCCATAATGCTCGACACCAAGGGCCCCGAATTCAGAATAGGCACCTTTAAAGACGGCAAAATTACATTGAAAGACGGCGACCCCTTCACCTTTACCACCGAACAGATTGTAGGCGACCAGACAAAGGTTTCGGTATCGTTCCAAGGCATATGCGACCAGCTTAAACCAGGCGACAAGGTACTTTTGAACAACGGCCTTATGATATTCGAAGTCGTTAAGGTAAAGAAACCCGAAGTTCTGTGCAAGACCATTGAAGGCGGCGTGCTTTCAAACAGAAAATCGATGTTCTTCCCCGACAAGGAACTCGATATGGTATACCTTTCCGAACAGGACAAGTCGGACATAGCTTTCGGCGTTGAGCAGGGCATTGACTACATTGCCTGCTCGTTCGTATCCAAGGCGCAGGACGTCATCGATATAAGAAACTTTCTTAAAGAGTGCGGCTCGCCCGAAGGCGACATTGAAATTATTGCCAAAATCGAGAGCCGCGCAGGCGTGAACAACCTCGACGAAATTCTGGCCGTCAGCGACGGCATAATGGTTGCCCGCGGCGACCTCGGCGTGGAAGTTCCCTTTGAAGAGTTGCCCAGCATTCAGAAGACAATCATTCACAAGTGCCGCATACAGGGCAAGCGCAGCATCACCGCTACCGAGATGTTGGAATCTATGATAAAGAATCCCCGCCCCACCCGTGCAGAAATTTCTGACGTGGCAAACGCCGTTTACGACGGTTCTTCCGCAATAATGCTCTCGGGCGAAACTGCGGCGGGCGAGCACCCCGTAGAGGCCGTTAAAGCTATGGCAAGAATCGCAGCCCAAGCCGAAGAGAACACACAGTATATAAACTATATAAAGCCCGAAGATTATCATATCAAAACGCTTTCAGAGGCGCTCTCCCACTCGGCGTGCACGCTTGCGCAGGATATAGGCGCAAAACTTATTGTTGCCTGCACGCGCTCGGGCTACACAGCAAAGCTCGTTTCGCGCTTCCGCCCGATGATAGACATTATCGGAATGACGACAGATGAAAGGGCATACAGAAAGCTGGCTTTGAGCTGGGGCGTTATTCCCATTATGAGCGAGGAGTTCTATTCGGTAGACGTACTCTTCCACTACGGCAAGCGCGCGGCAATCGATGCGGGACTTGTTAAGAAGGGCGACAAGATAGT
This sequence comes from uncultured Eubacteriales bacterium, assembly GCA_900549005.1. Lineage (GTDB taxonomy): Bacteria > Bacillota > Clostridia > Christensenellales > Borkfalkiaceae > Coproplasma > Coproplasma stercorigallinarum. Next base: position 23,306 of record URMT01000018.1, read on the forward strand.
TCTGACGGGCGGCACGCCCAACGGTAAGAGCGGAAACTCTAACCTTATAAACGTTGAAACTATCTCCTGAATCAGATAAGTATTAAGTTAAACGCCGACGGCGCACAATCTGCGCCGTCGGCGTTATTTATTATATAGCGGTAACGCTTCGCTTTACCTTTTGCGCCGTACCAGTTTTTCCTGCGTAAAAACGGGCGCTTGACTTACAGGAGCCGTAACCCTTTTTCC
>URMT01000019.1 GCA_900549005.1 uncultured Eubacteriales bacterium
GCGCCGTGCATTTTGCACGGCGCGCCTCCCTGATTCAAGTAAATTAAAGTAGGATAAAACTACGGATGGTCTTAAATAAAATTATGTTATTTTGCGGCACGGCGGCTTACATACGGTGCCGACGCGCACGCATTTTTTACGCTTAAAGGCGCTTTACAGAGCCAACGCCCTCGCACTCCACCTCTTCGCCGCATACGCCCTCGAAGGTGACGTTTTCAAGCTCTACCTTATCGGTAAACTGAAAGTACAGCCCGCCGTTTTTTACGGAATGGTTCTTTTCCTTCATATCGGGAAAAGAGGGCTGACATTCGGGGTTGAACGTGAACGAAACATTTTTCAGCTTTACGCGCTCTATCGGCGATTCGGGCAGGCCGTAAAACGCGCCCGCACAGCAACATACGCCTTCGCAGCGCATATTTTCAAATTCAAAGTCGCCTACAACGGGCGTGAGGTCGTCTACGGGCAATTTTTTCGTAGTCCACACGTATTCTGTGTGCCCCGTTTCGTCGCCCATATTGTAGTACATATTTATGACGAAGGGCGTGACTACGTCCTTCATTACTATATTTTTAAAGGTTACCCCGCTTATTACACCTATTCTGCCCCTGCCGCGCCTCGTCTTTATGCGGAAGCCGCGCTCGGTTCCGCGGAACAGACAGCGCTCTACGTGCACGTTCTCTATCCCGCCCGAGCTTTCACTGCCGAACACAACGCCGCCGTGGCCGCTCTCCATAAGGCAGTCGGTTATGCGCACGTTTTTGCAGGGAGTTTTGTAGCGGCGGGCAAGTTCGAGCGTGCCCGACTTTATGGCTATGCAGTCGTCGCCTACCGATATATGAACGCCCGCGATATCCACGTCCTCGCAACAGTCAGGGTCTATGCCGTCGGTCGTGGGCATAGAAGGGGTGTTGAACAGGCTGAGGTTATACAGCTTTACGCCCTTGCAGAAATAGGGGTGAACGTTCCACGAGGGGGTGTCGCGCACGGTTACGCCCTGCATAAGCACGTTTTTGCAGCGGTTGAAGAACACGCCGCGCGGGCGCCAGGCGCCGCGCATTACGCGATGGCGTTCGTACCAATCGGAAGAGAGTGCGTTGCCGTCTATTACCCCCTCTCCCGCTATTACGATGTTTTTGCAGTTTACGGCCGTAATGAGCGAGGCAAAGCAGGGAGCTTCTTCGCCCTGCCAGGTGCCGTAGTTGCGGCGCTTTTCTCCCTCGCCGCACACGGCGGGGAGTACGGGATATTTATTTCTGTCCGTTTCACCTGTCAGGCGGGCGCCGCTTTCAAGATAGAGCAAAATGTTGCTGCGCAGAAATACAGGCCTTAAAAGGTAGTTGCCCGCGGGCACGTATACGGTGGTACCCTTTTCTGCACAGGCTATGGCGGCCGTAAACGCGGAGGTGTCGTCGTGCGAGCCATCGCCGACCGCGCCGAAGTCCTTCACGCTTAAAAACAAGCTCTCTTCCGCAGTTCTGAAAGTAACCTTCTTTCCGCACGCCTCGGCCACATATTCGGTATCGGGCGAGAGGTTGAACAGAGAAAACACGTTTCTTTCCTCCACCTCCCTTACAACCTGGCCGCACAGCTTTACCTCAAAAGGCGAAGATGCGTAATACGCGCTATCGTTATTCAATGCAAAAGTGGCGCTGCGCGCCGTTACGGCAAGCAATTTCATATCATTTTCCCCGAAAAATTTATTTTACACTGCAAGCAGTCCCATAGACATAAGCGCGAACACGATTGCAAACAGGCTTACTATTGATGCCACGCTCGTCCACACAACGAGCTGGCCCGCAAGCTGTTCGTCGTTGTCGCCGATGGAACCTGCCATTATAGCACTTGATACCGCGACGGGCGTGCCGAAGAGCGATATAAGCGCAGGGTATTCCGTCTGGCCGAAGCTGAGAAGGGGCGTGTATTCGCTGAGGAGCACCGCCACCCCCACACCGAGAAGAGGCGCGAGGACAACGCGGAAGAGCGGTGCGACTACTATCTCCTTAGTCATTCCCTTTACGGCAGAGAACTCGAACCCGCCGCCCAGAACGACGAGGGCAAGCGGCGTTGCCACAAGGCGCAAATCGTCGAGCACGTTATATATAAAGGTGAGGTCGCCTTCCAGCGTGAACACCGCGCTGCCCCATATGGCAATTTCGGCGTAGCGCAGGCCTATTGCCACAAGCCCCGCAGCAATGCCGAGTATCATAGGGTTGGTAACTATGTTGAGCGCCACACGCCTCACGTCTACCCTCTGCCTTTGGGGCAGTACGGCAAGCGCGCCGCCCTCCGCCGTCAGGCCGTCTGCGGAAACCTGTGCGGGAGCGTGGAACACCGAGAGCGATATGACGGCAAGTATGTTGAATATTGGCACGGTGAACGCCTGGATTATGGCAACGACGCCGTTTACCGTCTCTGCCGCCCCGGGCGCCGTTCCCGCCAGCGAAGCGGCAAGCGATATGCCGATTATTGCAAAGTTGCTTAAAAAGGTGCACTGGAACACGGGGCCGCGCCTGCGCGCATTCTTTGTGGTGAGCACCGCGGTGACCCAGCCGAGGGCAAACAGCACGAAGATTGCGATTACCGAAAAGATGACGAGTCCCCAATTTATCGATGAGAGGTCCTGTATGTTATATATATTTATGAACAACATACAGGGCAAGCAGACGTCGAACACGAATTTGTTGCCTACTTCAAGAAAGTTGCCGCTGAGGAACTTTATGCGCTTTAACACATAGCCGAGCGCTATAAGCGCAACGATGGGGATAACGGCGTTTACGGCCGTCATAAAAATGTTGAACATAACGCAAAAACAGCCTTTCTCTCATTTCCGATGCTCCGCCTTATTATGTGCGGACATATGCCGCGGCGAACGCATTTTTACCCCTTATGCGTATATGTTGCAAACAGCGCTTTTGCACGCGATTTTTTATTTATTAAAGCCTGCCTTTTCAGACGGCGAGAAGACCGAACGACATCAAAAGCAGTACCTGTGCAAACAGAGTTACTATCGAGCAGATGCTTGTCCAGACCACGAGCTGGCCCGCGAGCTGTTCGTCGTTGCCCATCTCCCCCGCCATTATCGCGCTGGATACGGCGACGGGAGTGCCGAAAAGTGCAATGAGCGCGGGATATTCTGTCTGGCCGAAATCGACGAGCGTTGTGAATTCGCTTAAAAGCACGGCGCAGCCTACGCCGATGAGCGGGGTGATTACCGTGCGGAATACCGTGCCAACGATAATTTCTTTCGACATTCCCTTTACGGCAGAAAATTCAAACTGTCCGCCGAGCACTACGAGGGCGAGCGGCGTTGCCACCTGCTTCAAGTTGTCGAGCGTGTTATAGATGAACGTCAAATCGTCCTTTATCGTGAAGGGTGCGGGGCTGCCCCATATTGCCACCTCGGCATAGCGCAGGCCTACGAACACAAGGCCTGTAACGATGCCGATGATGAGCGGGTTTTTTATTATGTTGAGAAGAATCTTTTTTACGTCTGTATGGGAATTTGCGGGCTTTATCAGCATTCCGTTTTCATCGAGCTGTGCCTGGGGCTTGCCCACGAATACCGAAAGCGAGATGACGGCGAGTATGTTGAAAATCGGTATAGTAAACGCCTGAATTATGGCAACAACGCCGTCTACCGTCTCGGCCGCACCGGCGGCGGTTCCCGCGAGAGAAGCCGCAAGCGATATGCCGATTATTGCAAAGTTGCTGCGGTATGTACATTGCAGAATTACGCCGCGGCGGCGGTTATCCTTTGTTGTAAGAATACTTACCACCAAACCTATTCCGAACATCACGAACACCGCAACGACGGAGTAGATTACGAGCGACCAGTCCACGGCAGACAAATCTTCGATGTTGTAGATATTTATAAACAGCATACAGGGCAGGCAGACGTTGAAAACAAGTTTGTTGCCTATCTTCAAAAACTCGCCCGTAAGAAATTTGATGCGCTTCAACACATAGCCGAGCACTATTAAAAGCACAATCGGCAGTATGGCGTTTATGGCCGTCATAAAAATTTCGAACAACCCGATTTCCTCCCGCACTGTTTGTTTAATACATTTTTATTATATAGTATTTTAACAGATTGTCAATATTTGGGAAAATATTCGCAAAAATTATGTGAAATATGCAGTATTGTATCACTATTTGATAATTTATATCGCAATATTGTTATATACTTTCATAAAGATAAATGCAAAACAGAGAAGTTAAAAAGGCACCGCCGAAGTCTGTAAGGAGCAAAGCGACGGAACAGCGATTGCTACCGAATGTCAATCGCGCCACTACGGCGTTTCAAACGACCGCTATGCTCCGCTATACAAAAAGGCATCGCCGAATCGATGCCGTATATAAAATACAACTCGCGGATTCTGTGGTTTCCCGCAAGCGGGAGCCCTCCGCAGAGTAGCGGCGGCAAGCCGCCTCGCGCGAACGAGGCGTTTCTTTTCACCGCTATGCTCCGCCAAAATAAAATGCGCCCGAGGCAAACTGCAAGTTTGCCTCGGGCGCATTTTGGTGGAGTGGCGGAAAGAGTTTGAACATTTTTCAAGCCCTCTATTGCCGCGTTTGTTTCGTCAAGCCGCACACGCTCGATGGCTTTGTCAACGCCAAAATTCAGATAGGTTACAATTTCATTGTCATAGACATAGACCATAAACACAAGATTATCAATAATTTTGCGCTGGTACTCTTTGTCGGTCGGTTCGCCTTTGATAAGTTCGGCAACGAACGCAAGTATCTGCTGTTTCGTTACCTGCCGCCCGCGCTCTAATTCAATTTGCGATTTTTGCGCTTGCAGGTCGGCAAGCAATGTTTCATAGTCCTGCATCTTCTTTTCGATGCCCGCGCGGAGCAATGCGCTTTTCGCCTCGATAAAAGCGTTCGTCAAGTTTTCAACTTCTTGTTGCGCTTGCGTTATGCGCGTTTCTATGCTCCGCAAGCCGCTATCGCCCGTGCGCTGCTCATAATATGCAATCGTATCAGCGGCGGCGCGGTCAGCGTTCTTCTTGTCGCTCAAAAAGTCTTTGACCGCTTGGGCAACTTGCATTTCCAAATTGTCTTTATTTTCCCGCGATTTATGGCACAAGCCTTTTTTCTTCTGTTTGCAAGCATAATAATAGTGCTTTTTCCCGTTGCAACTTGTTCCGCCGTCCGCAACGATAGCCGTGCCGCAATGCCCGCAAAAGGCTTTTCCCGTGAGCAAATACGGCTCTATTGCAGAATTTGCGCCCGCTAAAATCTTATTTTTAGCAAGCCGCTTTTGTACCTCTGCAAAAAGCAGTTTGTCTATAATCGGGGGATATGTATTTGCGCAAAGCCTGCCGCCGAAGTAATATTCGCCCGTGTATTTCGCGTTTGTCAGCCACCTGTCGAAAGTTCTGCCTTTGAACGGCTTGCCGTTGAAACGCTCGCCCCGTGCATTGAGCGCGGCGGCTATGTCTTTCTTGTCTGTGCCTTTGGCATATTCGGTATATACGAAACGCACGATTTCGGCTTGTTTTTCGTCAATAGCGACTTTATGTATAGTACCCTTTTTGCCCGTCTTGTCGGTGTCTATGAGTTTATACCCGAAAATCAGTTTTGAACCCGTGAACGTGCCGTTTTCTACGCTGGTAGTCAAGCCGTCGCGAATACGCACGGAAAGCCGCTGACTATATTTTTCGTCGTTCCACTCAACGAACATTTCATACAGTTCGCCGCCCTCGTCGTCGGTTACTGGCTCTAACGCCGACAACACTTTAACGCCGCATTTCTCTTTGAGTTGGTGTTTAATCATCATACTTTCAAAGCGGTTGCGGGCGAAACGGTCGAATTTGTAAACAATGATATACTGAAACGCGCCGCTTTCCGCGTCGTGTAACATTTGTTGGAAAGCCTTGCGCTTGTGCGTGTCTTTGGACGCGCTTTTTGCTTTTTCGGGGTAAATTTTGATTACATTCAGCCCCCTGCTGTGGGCGAACTCTGTACATATACGGATTTGCCCCTCTATGGTCATATCGTTCTGACCGTGTGAACTGTAACGAGGATATATAACTGCGTTTTCCATTGCGGTTGCTCCTTTCGGCGCGGGGTGCGCCTTAATTTAATTTTTGCGGTGCTTTTGTGCTTAACCGCCTTAACCAGACCAGCTCGCCGCCGCAGTGGAATGTCAACGGGACATACTTTCCCGCTCCCTGCGGGAAAGAAGTTGTCGGTGGAGATTTTTCGCCCGCGAAAAATACAACCGCTTGCCCGTTGATCAGAACACAAGGCGGCGAAACAATCCCACAAGGCGGTTAAGCACAAGCAAATAAACTAATCCTATTTTAACATAAATCAGTTGACAAGTCTATCAATTTCCTATATACTAAACAGCGATTAAAACATTGTTTAGTATGGAGGCTAAATGGACGCAAAGGCAAAGATAATTGAGGCTACTATTAACTTAATAAAAGAGAAGAATGGTGATATTAAACTGGTTACTACAAGGGAAATCGTTAAAAATGCAGGTGTAAGCGTTGCGCTTATCAATTACCATTTTCAAAGTAAAAAGAATTTGATTGATATATGCGTAAAGCAAATAGTCAGTAATGTTATTGCTCAATCAAAGCCTAATATGGAAGGATTGTCGCCTATGGAAAAATTAAAGCGTTCGGTAAAAATACCAGTTGATTTTTTAATGGAAAATCCTGAAATTGCTAAAATATCAATTTTGAGCGATTTTATGCAAGGGCAACTAAATGACAATACCTTTCAGACATTGGCGCGCTACTATTTTTATGCAAGTAACGTAGGTATAAATGAAGATGTTTTTTTCAAAACCGTCTTTTTAATTCACGGGTTACAAGGTATTTTTTTGCGTAAGGAACTTTATAAAGATAAGTTTGATTTTGCAGACAAAGTGCAGAGAGATATTTTAATTGATAAGATAGTAGATAAATTATTCGGAGGTGAAGATGAATAGAAAAATAGGTTTAATTTCCTCAATCGTAATATGCTGTTTGGTTACAGTATTTTTGATTTGCTTGGTGATTGCGCTATTTGCTCAAAATATCTTTACAGAAAATTTGAGTTACGGCGTTTGCACTGTACTCTCGTGGGGTTGGGTTGCTACAACCTGCGCTTACTCCTGCTTTACACAAAAAGAATATTCCGCAGCGGCAAAAATCGGCGTTTCCATAGGCGTGATTTATGCCACAATAATTAGTATTGTGTACTTTACTCAACTAACTACTGTATTATATAAATCTGTTGACGAAATAATATTACAAGCCTTTTCATTTACGTCTGCGGGCAGTTGGTTATTTAACCTCGATTTATTGGGTTATGGGTTACTTTCAATCTCTACTTTTTTTATCGGGTTAACCCTGCAAACGAAAGATAAAATCGACAGAGCCTTAAAATTACTTTTAATGTTACACGGTATATTTTTTGTTTGTATGTTTGTTCCTATTTTGCCGTTACCCGCGACTAATCAAGGTAACGGCGGGACAATAGCATTGATTTGCTGGTGCTTATTCTTTTTATCGATTTGTATATTATCAATTCTACATTTCAAAAGATTAAACGATAATAGTAATTCAAAGGAAAGCGTATGACATACTACACGGTCTGCCCCTCCTGCGGGTACAAATTATTGAAAGCAGGCGACGGCTCAACGATAGAGATACATTGCCCGAAATGCGCGGAGAAAATGACTATCGAAATTAAGGACGGCAAAATTACCATTCAAAAGATAATAGCCGAAAAAGCATAAGGCTACAAATAACTGTAAAGATAAAGAATTGAGTGTACGAAAGTAAAGCAAAAGTATTTATTTTCGGGGGGGCAGAAATGTCGCACTCAATTCTTTTTTTATGCTTTGACAGTTCATAATAAGCGCAATACATATTCCAAAATCAAGCGAATAATGGGGTTGTATGCGCACGCTCGCCTACGGCTGGCATTTGTTTAAGGTGTTGAAACTCTCCGCGAAAGAGTATGAACCCGACAAATTTTCAGGGCTAAATCTCTTGGTTTAGTTCAGAAGTTTGTCGGGCTTTTTTAATATGTTTTTGCGCCCGCCAGATCGAGATTTAGTTCTCGGCTGGCGGGCGTTCTTAATTGCGAAATTTGTCCGTTTCAGTCGGTTTTCAAAAACAGAAAATCGAGGAACGGACAAACAATGCAAACAATTAAATACCGCTTTGCGGACGGCACGACAAGCGAAATTGAGGTAACGGACGAATTTTACACGCTATACGCCGAACTGGTACAACAGGAAAAGCGCAACCATTGGAAAGAAACGCGGCGGCATATCTCATTGGACTATCTGAACGAAAACGGGATAGATTTTGAAAGCCCTGCCGCCGATCCTCTTTCTGTTCTACTACGGAACGAGGACGAAGAACGAATACATAAAGCATTGTCCGCGTTGTCGGACAAGCAAAAGCGGCTTGTGCAAGCGGTGTTTTACGAGGGCAAGAGCCTGCGGGAAATCGCGCGGCAAGCGGGCATATCTCATCAGGCACTATCAAAGCAACTTGCCACCATTTACAAAAAAATAAAAAAATTTTTCTGAAAAAGGTTGCCACACCCCCGTTTTCGTGCTTATAGGTAGAGGCAATCTGATTTGTGGCAAATGAAAGTAAAAACAGAACTGTTGCAAGCCTTTATGCAGAAGTACGAACTTTCGGCGGCGATACTGGCGCGGGAAATGGGCGTTACGGTCGGAGAGGTCGAAAAACTGCTTTGCGGTACGGCGGTAAACGAGGAAACGGCGCGGCGGTTTATCTACTACTTTGGCGCGGACAATGCGGCAGAGTATATCGACTGGGCGGCAATCGGCAAGCAAAACCCGCTTGCGGATAAAGGCAAAGATTAGCCCAACACTTTTGCCGTTCAAAAATCAAAATAATTCGGAGGTAACAATGAACAACGAACTTTTCAATCATCAGAAGTCTGACGCGGTGAAATGGGTGTGTACGCTCCTTGCGTTCCTTATTGTCGGCGTACTCATTGCTGGCATTATTTGCGGGTGGTTCGACAAAAAGGAAACGCCGCCCACCGAACAGACGGAAACGGGCTTTATCGTAACGCCCGACGAAATGAGCGGCGTTTCGCTATCCGTCAAAGCGATGTCGGCAAACGGAAACGAGGTCAACGCATTGGCAGAAAACAGTTATACGGTAACGGCGACCATTCAGCCCGCTACGGCATTGCAACGTGCAAACTGGTCGGTCGCGTGGAAAAACGGCAGTTCGGCGTGGGCTACGGGTAAGACGGTAACGGACTATGTAACGATAACGCCCGCGGAAGAGGGCGCGCTCACGGCTACGCTTGCCTGCGTAAAGCCCTTTTCGGAACAGGTGATACTGACGGTGAGCGCGGCGGGCAACGCGGATAAGACCGCCACTTGCACGGTGGACTATCAGCAACGCCTGAACGTGAACAGCCTGAAACTCGGCGGCGGTACGCTCTCCACAACTTCCTGCGGGTTTAAGGCGCAGCTTGACGAAACGCATACAATGGAAATCGACTATTCCTATTCGGAAGGCACGCTCCCGTATCTCGGCACGGGCGATAACGACTATGCCGAATTTATCTGCGCGGGCATTGCCTTTACGGACGAATTTATCTCCGCATACAACGCGGCGAACGGCTCTCTCACGGATATTACGCGGAGAATGAAGCGCGTGAACGTATCCAGCGAATACGCGCATACCCGCGAAGTGGAATTTACGGACGGCGCATACGGGAATACCGTATTTTACAGTCTGCTTGACAGAAGCTTTTCGGACGAGGTTATGTCGGCACTCCGCACGGCTACAAACGAAGTCGGGGAAGAAAATGTCTTTAAGGTCGGCATCTTCAAGACGGACAATGCTATTTCGGTTTCCTATGTGGAGTGCGATACTTGGTACAAACTGGGGCTTGACGTGAACACCGTCTATATGGCGACGGAGAATATCTCGCTCAATCAAGGCGGCTTTGTCTTTTAAGGGGTAGCGTATGGCAAAACTCAAACGCATACTTATCGTGCTGTTGGTCGTGGTTTTGCTTGCGGGCGTCGGTGTGTTCCTGTACTTCTATTTCACGCAGGGCGGAAGTCCTCCCGTTGTCGGCGGCAACGGTCTTTCCCTCTGTCTGAACGGCACGAAGATAGAAAACGGCGGCTCTTTGGGCTTACTGGACAGCGGGCAGGAATTTACCGTTGAAAACGCGGAAAAGTACGACGTGCAAATATACGCCTACTGCACGCATGAAAACGACTTTTCTTTAACGGTGGGCGAAGAACCGTACACTTGGGGCGATTTCGACGGGCGAAACCTCACGGCGGGCTTTGACTTTGCGCGGACGGAAACGGGCTTTACAATAACGCACTACGGGTTGAACGACGTGCTTTCCCGTATTCAGAACGGTATGACCGTAAAGACGGACGAATTTCCGCCCGTGCCTATCTTCCGTATGTCGGTTACGGCGGGCGAAGAAAGTCTGGAAACGTACTTCTATATCAATGCGGAAGTAATCGGCATTTCGTTAGACCAGTCGGCAATCATTTTTTAGGGGCGCGGTATGGAAAAAATCAAACACGGGCTGTGCCTGTTCTTTGCTCTGTTCGTGCTGATGACAACGGCGGTATTTGCGGGCTTTACGCCCGTGAATACTGTCCTTGCCGCCGAAAATACGGAAAACAATTTCGACGATACCGCCGTAACGGACGATTTGTCGGAATACGACCTGTCGCAATTCGTTTACGACAAAAACGGAAGTATTCAGTTCGTAACGCTCGCGGAATACTGCTTTTCGGCAAGCGCGCTGAATATGGAAAACTATGCGCTGTATGTGTATATCTACAACCCCGCGCGGCTTGCGATCTCGGAGCGGCAAGGCGCGAATACCGTCAATATTGCAATCGCGTATGACGAGGACGGCAACCCCTGCGACTATGCGAACGTGCCGCTCAAACTGTGCGGAATAGCGACGGGCGATTATTCCAAACTACTCTATAAATTCCGTATCATAGACGAGGACGGCGCGATTTTACGCAATGCCCGCACGCACGAGAGCGACAACGGCTATCGGCGCTACGACATTGCGGGCATACAACTTTGGGAAACGGGCGCGGACAACGCGCGCGACTACGGCGTGGGCGGTACTTACAAATTCACGGGCTACGCAAAGGGCTACGGAACAGACCAAAACGCCGAAAACAACCTGCTGTGTTCGGTGGAAGAACTGGAAACGGTCAAGCTCAACGTGCGGCATACCTATTACCGCACAAAGACATCGAGCAAGGGCGCGGGCTATCAGAACCAGTTGGACACGGTATATTTTGCCGTTCCCAAACGGCTGATCGATACCTACGGCAAACTGCAACGTATCAAAGCGGAATGGTACGAATACAAGACGAAAGATATAGTCGTAACGAGCAATCAGGACTTCTACGACAAAGCATATCCGTGGCTCGGCAGGCAGACGGGCGCGTTTGACCAGTTCGGAATGACTGAATACAACGAGGAAATCTATTACAGTTTGGGTCAGAACGCGGGCGACGCGGGCGGCGGTATGAATATGGCGGCTTGGGGTTGGAATTTGGGGGGCGGCTATTTGCACGTTCCCGCGCCCGCGCTCTATTATCTGTTCAAGACGGACAATATCAGCGAATACGACCCCTACGCGGATATAGTGGAAAACGGCGGTATCACGAGCAACGCGCTATATGAATGGATAAAAGGCTATAACAAAACATATGAAAACGGCACGCTGCCCGTAAAAGACGGAACGATAAGTGCGGACTTATTCGCGGACGATATAGACGAATACCGTAAAATCGACACGCAGTACGGCAAGATACAAAAAGGTTATAGCTATTACGATTTTGATGCCGACGTGGACTTGCAAACGCTTTCGAGCTGGCAGGAAACAGACCCGTCCTTTTGGGATAACTGGATAAACTGGGGCTTATGGAACGCAATGACGGGCAATATCCCGCAAGAGGAAAGCCGCACCGTTGCGCCTATCTACACTCTGAAAGCGGACGATTTGAACGGCACGGACGAAGAAGTTTCCGAACGGCTCTTAATCAACCCGCACGACGTGTCCGCCCTGCGCGATTATTACAACGAGGCAATCACCGTTGACACCTCGACCGCCGACGAAGAAAAGGTCGTCGTTTTATTCCGCTTTGCGACTTCCGATTATTATTCTGCGGCGGTCGATATAATCGAACTGGGCAAGGGCTTTTTATGGAGCGACAAACACACGAGCGGGCAAGCCTACCGCGCTTGGGAGAGCGTATTTTTGGACTTTGATATTATACAGCTTTCTTTCCAAAAGGATGGCGCATATACGGTTATCCCCGCCGTGTCTGACCCTATCGACATAGTGAACGACATAACGCCGCCCGTATATATTCCCGACGGCTTGGAATGGTGGCAAATTCTGCTCATCGTGTTGGGCGTTATCGTCGGGCTGTTCCTGCTCATTATGTTTTTCCCTGCAATCATCGGTTTTATCGGCAAATTGATAGTTTGGATATTCAAGGGGCTTTGGTGGCTTATCTCCGCGCCGTTCAGACTAATCAAAACGATAATAGAGAAAATCAGGGAAAAACGCGGCTAAAATCTTTTCGGCATACCCCGCGCCGATCGGTGCGCAAGGTCGGCGCGGGTTGCAAATAAATATCTTTCAAGGAGAGTAAAAAATGGAAAATCTCAACAAGGTAGTCAAGGAAATCAAAATCGTTGCAAAGCCCGCAAAACGCGGCGGCAAAAATTACTTTGTCCGCGTGGAACTCGTCAACGGGCGTTCCGCCGACGTATGGTGCGACAAAGAGGTTGTCGAACTGATCCAAACCTGCACCGAACTGGGCGTTGAACCGTTCAAGAGTTTTACGCTCGAACGCCGCACAAGCGAAAAGACGGGCGCGGAATATATCGCGGTTGTTCTCAAAATGTTCAACGACGACGAATACTTTTACTTTCTGCCCCGCGCAACGAATACCATTGTCGAACTGCTCATTGCAAAGGCGGCGCAGGACGAAGCGGCAACGCCCGCAAAGAAAGGTTAAACTATGGCAAACACTAAAATTCCCGCAGGGTATCAAGGCATTTACGCAAAAGCCGCAGACGGCTCGCCCGTTCTCGTTATGGTTTCAAAGTCAGAAAGCATAGCAGACAATAAGGAGAAAAAGACAATGAGCGAAGAAAACAAAAAATATGTACCTTACACCACCGAACAGAAAAAGGAATACGCAAAGCAATTCACCCCGAACGAAATCAAGTCCTACCGCAAAGGTCAGCGGAGCGCATACGCGCACATGGGGAATATCGGCAAGCGCAATTCCTTTTTCATCTACGACAATCTGAAAAAGGACGAAACGACAGCACCGCCCGCCGCACCGCCCAAACCGGCGGCAAAGAAATCGACGAAAGGCAAACAGTAACACAATGCAGGGAGCGGGCGCGCGCGTTCGCTCCCTTTCTCTTTTCGGGGTAGCCTATGGAAAAAATCTATTATTTGACTTACGTTGTCGGGGAGCGCGGCGTGGGCAAAACAACATTGCTCGCGCATTTTGCTTGCGAATATATGATACCGCCGCGCGCGATCAGCGATCTGCTCTTATGCAAACAGGAGATTGCGCGGCTGCGTGCGGGCGGCTGGGATAATCTTTCGCTTGCCCCGCACGTTCGGCACCTTGTCTATGTCGTGCACGATACGTTCATTGCGCGGGGCTTGGGATATATGCCGCGCGTGTCTATGGAATTACAGTTTGAAAAAATCGGGCTATATGACGGAGTTCACGAAGTCTGCTATTTACTGCCATATGCGAAAATCTTTCTGCCCGAAATACAGAGTAAACTGGATAGCCGCAAATCAATGACCGCCGAACGGGTAGCCGATTATTTTTTGCGGTATATTGAACGGCAAAGAAAAGTCGGCGTTCAGATGTGGGCTGACACGCAGATAGACGATAGCGCGGATAAACGCTTTCGTTCCCTTGCGGATAAACTCATAGAGGTACAAGGCAAGCGCGATTATTACGACCGCCACGGGCGGCTCGTCAAAACGGTATGGCATTGCCTGGAATTTACGGGCGTGCGGCAATATGCCCGCTATAAAGACACGGACAACGCGAAATTAGCCGTCAAAAAGACATATACCCACGAGGGAAATATTTATAACTGCGTGGATAGTTTCAGCGGTAAGGAATACTTTTACAACGGTATGACGGGCAACTACCATACCACGCCCGCAGAGGTTACGGGCAACAATAAGGCGGCTATGCTCGCGCGGTGCGAACGCTATCCGCTTTTCCCGAAAGAGGAAAACAAAAACTTTGACAAGGCGGTTGACCTATGGAGAAATTAGACTTTGCCGAACTGCACAAGGAAAAACTTGCGCTCATCTTCGAGAATATAGACATTCTCAACACAATGAAAGAGAGCGACACGCAACTGCCGCCGCGATTTTTCCGCGAAATCACCGACGACGTGATTTTCGACTACAAAGCGAAAATCGGTATTCTGAACAAGAACACAAAGTTTGTAACGCGGGAACTTATGAAAGACTTTAAGTTATTGCGGCGGGAGCAGAAACGGCGGCAAGCGGAAGAACGGAGAAAACGAAAGAGCGAAACGCTCATTTACGTTTTGCCCGCCGATCTTCTGCACCCGTAACCAAACGGGCAACACACGGGCGGCGACAGCCGCCCGTGTGCGCGGGTGGACTTAGTATTACCAGTCCACCCCGTAACGTGTAACACATTTTCACTCTTTGCGGGGGTATTATGGACGATAAGATTAAAATGGATTTATCTGTATCGGACGAAACGACCGAAACAAAAAGAAATTCGCAGGCGCGCGACTGGTGCTTTACGATAAATAACCCCGTGCAAACCGAACAAGAATTTATGGAGTACCTGCAAACCGTAAAGGACTTGCGCTATGTGGTCTTTCAGCGGGAACGTGCTCCCGAAACGGGTACGGAACATTATCAGGGATATTTTGAGTTTACACAGCCGAAGTGGTTTAGCGGTATCAAAAAGTGTCTTTCAAAAGAGCATATCGGCGTTGACGCGCATATCGAAGCAAGGCGGGGCAAGCGTTCACAAGCGCGCGAATACTGTATGGACGAAGAAACGCGCATTAGCCCGCAATTCTATGAATACGGCGAATTTATCGAGGACGGCGAACGCACCGACTTGACCGACATTATGCACGATATAGAAAACGGAATGAGTTTTTACGACCTTTCCAAAAAGCACGGCAACCGCTTTATCCGCGTTATGAAATGGGCAAAGGAATACAGGCAATCGCACTTGGAATATAAGTTCAAGCGGGTGTTTCGCAATATGAAAGTCTATTACATATACGGCTCGGCGGGGTGCGGAAAGACAAGTTATGTTTTCCAAAAACACGGCTACGACGACGTGTACCGAACGACGAATTACGAGTTCGGCTGGATAGACGATTACAACGGCGAAAAGATATTGTTTCTTGACGAGTTCCGCAGTTCTTTCAAAATCTCGGAGATACTGGACTATCTGGACGGGCAGCCGATACGCATACGCGGGCGGCACTATAACCGCGTGGCTTGCTATGATACCGTGTATATCGTTTCTAACCTCTCATTGAAAGAGCAATATACGAATATACAGCAATCAGAGCCGAAAACGTGGGCGGCGTTCTGCCGACGGATAACGGCGGTATATGACTTTGACAAAAGCAAGGATATTCCCGTAAACAAATTCACGGGAGAATTAAAAAAGCCACCTACACTCATAGAGATTGCAGACGACGGGGATATGCCGTTTTAGCCTCTTGAAGGTCTTAAAATTGACTTTGAGGGCTTTACATGCTATAATATAAATACTATGATGTTAATTGAAGATTATATTAAAAAAGATAATATCAAATGGCAACCGTTATTTTACAAGGGGCTGTTCTGCGAAGAATATGAACAAGAAAAGGAACTTAAACCGCTTATTGATTTTTTGTGTGAAAAAGTTTCATTTTGGTATTACAAAGATATTTTCAGCGAAAACCCATTTGCTCCGCTTGCAGATTTTACGATTAGTGGTGGCGGGCGATCATCTGGCTTTGAAGATTTAAGTGATGCTGATTTAGTTAAAATTGATGAGTGTATTCAAAATACAAAACACCCCTTGTTTTTGGGATTTTTTTATGATATATTAGGAATTGCTCGTAACAATAACGACAATAGAATATTAGCGGCAAAGTATTTTACTGAATACTCAAAAAGTTTGTTAAGAAAAAAAGAATGTAATGGTTTGACATTACAGCCGATTAAACGAGCGTTCGCCTTATTATGTTGCGTTAAAAATACGAGAGAAATTGAAAACTTTATAGACGACTTTCTGATTCATTCTGATTTTGAAGAAAATGACGAGTATCCTTTAAAAGTTCTTTTGATTGAAACGTTTTATATGTGTAGTCAAAAAACATATAATAAGATACTTTTGCAGGCAGAAGTTTTATACAAAAAGTACGTTGTTGATGTTAGATATATCGCTTACTCTATTCAACTTGCAAAAATAATTCTTAAAATTTATAAAAGTCGTGGAGATAAAGAGAATATAAAAAAATGGACAATTGCATATGCGGATTGTTGTTGCAACGCGGATACATCTATATTGCGAATCAATACGGAATTAGAAACGGCAATAGAAGAAGCAAATGCACTAAATGATTTTGAGTTAACGAATAAGTTGCGCAAAAAAAAGAAACAACTTCAAGAGGATTTTTATAAAAGTTTCCATATGAATACAATGCCTTTTGAACTTCCAAAGCAGGTTGAGGAATCAATGGCAGTATTCAGAAACAATATTATAGATACCTTAAAACCACTTGACGGCGACGCACAATTTTGTTTGTTTTTGGCTTACTTTAACGCATTGCCTAAAAGTGAGATTGAGCAACAGTTGCAACAAAAAGATAGATTTCACATTACTGATTTAGTAAATCAAATCAGATTTAATGAAAATAATGAGATTATATTTCAATCAGCAACTGCAACTGAAAAACAAAAAAGAGAAAACAAAATATATGAAATATACGAGTTGCGAGGAATGGTTTCGTTTAATTTAATTATCAATCCGTTCATCTTTTATATTAAAGTCAACGACAAGTGTGTTTCATTGATAAATGATATAATAAATCATAATGAACTTGTATATAGAAATCATAGTGTAGTTATTCAAAATATCATAAATGGACTTTCAGAAAAAAGAATTCGCTCTGCATTAGCTGGGCTTTTACCTCAATTTGAAGATGGGTTACGAAACTATATGGAAAAACAAGGAATTATGCCCATTATACGAAGTGGCGGAAATGAAGTTAAAGCCTCTCTCGGGCAAATGATGAATACTGAGGTTTTTCGAAAACATATAGATGATTTACTCGGTGAAGATTTAGCTCAACATATTGATTATTTAGCGTGTAAAGAGTTGGGAGGTAATTTAAGAAATAAATATGCCCACGAAGGATATGGAGATGATAGTCAGTTTTCTTTTGATGAGATAATTTTATTTTGCCTTCTAATTAAGGCATATTGTATGGGATATGATGATGAAATAGGTTCGAAATAGAAAGAGAGCAACGGTTTTTTCCGTTGCTCTCTTTCGTTACTTGTATGCCACAAAGCCCGCAACACCGTTGACGAAAATATATTCCGTCTTTGTGGTGTTCAAACTCTGTCGACACTGGTGGAGCATAGCGGATTCGAACCGCTGACCTCTACACTGCCAGTGTAGCGCTCTACCAACTGAGCTAATACCCCGTACCATTATATTATAACAAAAATATACGGTACTTTCAAGCATTTTTGCCCATTGTTTTTACTGTTTTGAGTTCTTTTTTATATTCGCTTACAAGCCGCTTTTTTTCTGCCCTCTCTTTCCTGCTTTCGCTCTTTATGTACGCTTTAAGCTCTTTGAAGGCAACTTTTTCGCCCTGTTCGGCAATCATAGTTAAAAAGCGCCTGAGCTGTGCCGCCGTTTCGGGGTGCATATAGCCTACGTCGGTGCGCCTTTCAAAGTATTCGAGGGCGCTGCGGTCTGTATAGTTCTTGCCGAGATATATTCTGCTCGCCGCAACGCGGTCGCAAATCATCTCGCCGAAATACTTTGCGGGCATTTTTACGGGCGCGTTAGTGCCCGTCTTGTCTACGTCGCGCCAATATTCGAAGTGGTGCTTGTTGCGCCCCTTGTGGTGCAGCCACGCCGCGGAATAGCCCAAGACTACCCTCTCCTTAACCTGCGGGCTCATATTGCCCTGGTAAAAGCGTGCGCCCGCGATAAATTCGGAGGGGCTGTATTTTGAAAGGTCGTGCGTAAGCCCCTGGCGGTAGAGGCCCGCCATAAAACAGTATTTGCACACCTTGAAGCGGTGGCGCGTTATGGTGACAAAGTGCTTTATTATGTGCATTTTTTTAAATCTCCGCGGTAAAGCCGTCGTATGCGGCGGTTACGCCGTACTCCACCTCCACCGCCGCGAGGCGGGAACGGAGCGGGTTGCTGTTGTGAGAAAAGTGCGTGATTACGAACTTTGTGTTGCCGTCGCACACGCCCGCGGCTTTCAGCTTTGAGGCTACAATCATTCCGTCCTCTATGTTCATATGCCTGGGGCGGGGCATTCCCGTGCGGTCGGCGTAGGTGCAGTCGAGGGCGACTAGCTGCGCACGCGCGCCGTTTTTATGCAAAAAGTCGTATATGCCCTCTTCGGGCAGGCCGGTATCGTGCATATGCAGGTAGCCAGCGCCGTCCTTTTCTATATAAAACAGCAGAGCCTCTTCGGTATGACCGTGATTTGCGGGCAGGGTGAGCACCCTGTAACCGCCGATATTATAGCTCTTATATGCGCCTATCCCGTTCATCGCAATATTGGGCGCGACGGAGGGCTTCATCTCCCTTCTGGTGCACTCCGAGAATACGGCGCACACTTCGGCGTTGCCGTAAATTTCGAGGCGGCCGTCGAAGCCGCTGCCGTAGCGGTAGCCGCGCAGAATGAAGTCGTGCGCGTAAAAGTGGTCCATATGCGAATGAGTGACGAGCAAATACCGTATGTCGGCGCAGTTGAAGCCGTACTTCAACGAATGAAAGTATGCTTCGGGCGGGAAATCGACGGAGAGCTTTCCGTCTATCAGCACCTGGGTGCGCGTTCTGAATTCCGCCTGACCGAGCGCGCGCACGCCCTCACACACGGGGCAGTTGCAGAACATTGCGGGAACGCCTTCGGCGGCGGCCGTACCTAAAAACTGTATCTTCATAAGCAGGGTAAAATGCTGTTTTTTTACAGCAAAACAGGGCGGTTTGCCGCCCTGAATTATTTTAAATTTCGTAAATTATTGTGACGGGCCCGTCGTTGAACTGTTCTATCTTCATATCGGCGCCGAAAATGCCCGTCTTTACCGTCATTCCGCGCGAGATGAGTTCGTCGCGGGTGGCTTCGTAGAGCGCATTGGCGCGCTCGGGGCGCTCTGCGGCGATAAAACTGGGACGGTTGCCGTGCGAGCAGTCGCCGTACAGCGTAAACTGAGAGATGAGCATAATTTCTCCGCCGACGTCGCCTACGGAGAGATTCATCTTTCCGTTTTCGTCCTCGAAGATGCGCAGCGCGGCAATTTTTTTTGCCATTGCCGCGGGCATTTCGTCGGTATCGCCGACCTTTACGCCGAGGTATACCGCAAGCCCGAAAGGTATTTCGGATACAAGGCGCCCGTCAACCGAAAGCGTTGTGTGCTTTACGCGCTGAATTACCGCCCTCATACCTTTATTACTTGCCTACGCGGGACATATATTCGCCCGTGCGGGTGTCGATGCGGATTATTTCGCCCTCTTCGACGAACATAGGCACCTTTATGGTTGCGCCCGTTTCAACTACGGCGTTCTTCATAGCGTTGGTTGCCGTGTTGCCCTTTACGCCCGGTTCGCATTCGGTTATTTTGAGCTCTACGAAGTTTTCGGGCTCTACCGAGAAGGCCGAACCGGAGAGGAACTTCATAGTTACCATATCGTTCTCTTTGATGTATTTGAGCGCTTCCTCTACCTGTTCGAAGTTGAGGGTGGTCATTTCGAACGTATCGGGGTCCATAAAGTAATAGAACTCGCCGTCGGTATAGGAATAGGTCATTTTGCGCGTTTCAACCTGGGCCGTTTCGAGCTTGGCGGTGGGGTTGAAAGTAACGTCGGAAAGAACCTGGCCCGTTACCACGTTTTTGAGGGTTGCCCTTACGAACGCGGCGCCCTTGCCGGGTTTTACGTGCTGGAATTCGGTTACAGTGTAAACGCCCTTGCCGTTGTATTCGAAAGTGGTGCCTTTGCGGATATCGCCTGCCATTATAGATGCCATATATTTACTCTCCTTGAAAAATTTACAGTTTATTGACGCCTTACAGAATTATAAGGTCTTTGTCGGAATCGGTAAGACTTACAACTTTTCCGCCGCAAAGCGTTACGCTGTCTTCTATTCTTATGCCGAAGTCGCCCTCGAAATATACGCCCGGCTCGTCTGAAAAGACCATTCCGTCTTTGAGTATATCGGAGCTTTTGGGCGAAAGACGGGGGAATTCGTGTATGTTGATGCCTATGCCGTGGCCGAGCGAGTGTGTGAAGTATTTATCGAGCCCAGCCTCTTTGAGCACGTTTCTTGCAACGGCGTCGGCCTCGGCGCCGCTCATTCCGTCGGTTATGCGCTCCTTGGCGGCCATATGTGCGGCAAGGACAACTTTATACGCCTTTTTGAACTCTTCGTGCTTTTTATCGTCGCCGAAGAGGAATGTGCGCGTGCAGTCGGAGCAGTACCCGCCCCACTTGCAGCCGAAGTCCATAAGAATTATGTCGCCGAATTTCAGCTTGCGCGAGCCCGTTTCGTGATGGGGAACGGAGCTGCCCTCGCCGAAGGCCATTATCGTATCGAACGAAGTGCCGCTTGCGCCGAACTTGCGCATACGGTATTCCAGCTCTGCCGCCGCTTCGTTTTCGGTCATACCCTCTTTAAATGCGCCGAGCACGTCTTTAAACGCCCTGTCGGCAATTTCACAGGCGCGCTTTATGCGTTCGAGCTCGCCTTCGTCCTTAATGCCCATAGCCTCGGTAAAAGCGGGAGTGCAGTCAACCACTTCGCCGACCTTCCCTTTTAAAGCTATATACTCGTCCGCGGTGATGCGCGAGAGCGCCGCCGCTACCTTTCCGCTGCCTTCGGCAAGCGAGAGATAGCCGCCCGCAGGGGGCTGTTTTACAGCAATTCCGCTGCCTTCGAGCGCCTTTGCGGCGGCTTCGAGATAGCGTGCGTCGGTGTAAAATGACGTGCCGCTTTCGTCGGCGACAACCATACCGTCGGAACTTTCAAAACCTGTGAGGTAAAACCTTAAATCGGGGGCGGTGACGATGAGTTTGTCGGCGCCCGTGCCTTTGAAAATTTTGCGTGACCTTTCAATAAGCATTAAATTCGCCCTGCCGCCTTAAAAGCGGCATAATCTGTATGTTTTTTGCGCCGCGCGCGGCACAAAATAAGCTGTCTTTTAAAATATTTTAGCAAAATAAGGCGGCTATGTCAAACCTTATTATATATATCTTTCATAGTGCGGGCGTCCTCTGCCTGCGTGCCGTCTGACTCGCTTACGATATACGGTTCGAGTTTAAGCTCTTTCAGGGCGACGGCAAGCGGTTCGAATTCCGGGCCGTACACCTCGTCGGCAAAGGTGAGGTGTTTTATTTCGCCCTTGCCGCCGTACATTATTTTGGAAAAATGCACGTGGAAGTTCTTCACCCTTTCGTAGCCGAGCTCGCCTATCATATATTCGAGACGGGCTTTATAGTCGGACACCGTTTTAAGGCTGCCCTGTTCGCGCGAGTTGAGGTGGCCGAAGTCTACGCACGGGGTGAATACGGGGTCGATTTTGCAGAGGCGCACCACCTCTTCGAGCGTGCCTATCTGCGCGAGCTTGCCCATTACCTCGGGGCAGAACATCAAATCTTCGTACCCGTTCATATAGATATAGTCGCGCAGCACTTTGAGGCGCTCTTCGGTAAGGGCAACCGCCTGTTCGCGCGTGGCCTTGCCCTGCGCCGCAGGGTGAAACACCAGCCGGCTGCCGCCGAAAAGTTTTAAATATTTCGCGCTGTCGAGCACGTAGCCGTACGACTTCTGCGCCGCCTCGTCGGCGGGGTTGGCAAAGTTTATGAAGTAGGGCGCGTGCACAGAAATTTCTATGCCCTCGGCGCGGAACGCCTCGCCTATGGAGAGCGCCTTGCCCTCAGACATATTCACGCCCCTGCCGAAGGAATATTCGAAGCAGTCGAGGCCGAAGTCCTTTACGTACTTCGCCGCCTGCTCGGTATGCTTGTAGCCCATCGCATAAAAACTTTCGCTGTTGCCGCTGGGGCCGAACTTAATCATCTCTTGCGGGTATCTCCTCTTCTGCGGTCGGCCTTGCCGCGGCTTCTTTTGCGCTTTTTGCTCTTGCGCGAAGTCTGTTCTGCGGGCTGGTCGGCCTCCTGTTCCTGCTCTTCTTCCGAAGTTTCAGCCTCATTCGCCTCTTCCTCTGCGGACTCCTCCGCAGGTTCCTCGGACTCTTCTTCCGCAGGCTCGCAGGCGGGTTCTTCCGCGGGCTGTTCAACGGGCTCTTCCGCGGATTCGGTTACTTCCTCTGCGGGGGCTTCGGACTGTTCCTCTACTGTTACTGCGGGTTCCTCCTCGGCAGGTTCGGCAGGAACTTCCTCTGCATCTTCGCTGACTGCAATCTCTTCGGATACTTCCTCTGCCGCCTGTTCCTCTGTTACAAGCTCTGCGGCCTGC
>URMT01000020.1 GCA_900549005.1 uncultured Eubacteriales bacterium
CGGCGCACAAAAGTGCGCCGCCACGCCGCCTTCTTCGCTCCGCTTTTGCCCTATATATAATATGGTATATATAATATAACACTATATAGCGTAACCCGCGGTCTTGCCGGCATTGAGTTTTAAGCAATGCCGCCGCGCCCGACACGATATTTTGCCGCCCTTCCTCCCTCCCTTTCAGTATTCGCTCAGCCCGACGAGGTAGTCTATGCTCACGCCGAAGAACCTGGCGAGCGAAACGAGGTTGCTCAAAGTAGGCTCACGCAGACCGTGTTCCCACATACTTATTATTCCCTTGCTGACGCCTATGCGCGTTGCCAGCTCTACCTGGCCTATTCCGCGCTCCTGCCTCAGCTCTTTAAGCCTTTCGTAAAATTTGTATTCCATAATTCAGTATTTTCTCACGGAAGTAAGAAAATGCTTGACTTCTCACTATTGTAAGAATATAATATAATTAAGTTTATAAAGGAGGATATGTAAAAGATGCAATTGCTTTTAGGCGAAGGCGAACAGGTTTTAAAGAGCTGGGACTACGCCAAACAGAAAAAGCTGATAGGCTTTAAGCGTTCTTATTCGCTTACGCTTACCAACAAAAGACTTATTCAGACAGAGACTTTAAAGCGCGGTGTAAAGCGCAAGGACTTCCTTGTGGAAAATATACGCGGCGTTGAAGTTTCTAACGACAGTGTGCTCAATATTCTGCTTATAATTCTGGGCATAATCTTTTTGGGCGGCGGTATAGGAATGATGGTTAGTCTGCCCGTAGTGGGCATTGCGATAGGCATCGTTCTTATTATAGCAGCCATACTGCTGTTCATTTTCTCGCTCAGCAAAAGCTCGATTTCGGTTGCGGTCTATACCGAAACGGTTCCTACGGCAATTGCCGGCGCGGTTGCTACGGGCTTCAAGGGCAGGGGCAAGGCTGTTAAGCTGAAAGTAAACAGAGAGGCCAGCGAAGACATTGCCTCGACGCTTGCAAAGCATATCCTTATAGACCTGCACAAATAATATTTTTACTTAAACGGTGACCCCCGCGCAAGGCAACTGCCTTGCGCGGGGGTTCTTCTTTTCCCGCCGCAAATGCTTTACTGCGGCGATGCGGCGTTATTTTAAATCATCCGCTGCGACTGGATGTAGTACTTCCAGCGCGCGGCCGAAATTTCTTCTATCTTGGCATAGTCTGAGGCCGTGTGGAGAATGAGGTTTTCGCCGAGGTAGAGCGCGACGTGGCCTATGCGCTCCACGCCCGTCTTGTTGTAGCGCGTGGAGTTGGTGAAGAACATCAAATCGCCGCGCTTCAAGTTTGCGCGCGAAACCGTTTTGCCCTGCACCACCTGGGTGCGCGTGGTTACGTCGAGAAGGTGCCCGTCCGCGCCCATATAGAACATATACTGCATCAGCGAGGAGCAGTCGAACGCCGAAGTCGTGAAGTTTTTGAGTTTGTTGCCGCGGCCGTCGTGATAGCGCACGGCGCCGTATACGTACTTCGTACCGAGCAATTTGAGGCCCTCTTCTATCACCCTCTCCACAGTCTCGTCGTCGGAGGCCTCCATCTCGACTATTTTTGTGTACTTTTTGGATATGTACGCAGTGGAGTTTTTGTAATAGATTTTGTACCAGCCGTCGGTTTCGCCGAGGTAGGCATAGCGGGTGTTCTTTTCGGCAACGCCGAGGGCGGTGTAACCCGTGCCCGCACCCCTGCGGATATTGACCCCGTCGGAGGTAAGTTCGACGTATTTTTTGAATACCTGCAACTCGGCTTCCGGCTCGTCGCCGCCGCTTTCATTGCCGTTATCATTGCCGTCGCCGCCATTGCCGTTACCGTCTGAATCGCCGCCGTCTCCGTCGCCGCCTTCGGGAACGGTTTCTCCGCCCGAAACACCCTCGTCTGCGGGCGGAGAAAGCCCTTCCTCGCCCGATGCCGCACAGCCTGCCATTGTGAGCGCGGCTATCGCCGCGATGAGTATAAACAACTTAGTTTTCATTAGTTGCCTCCCAAAAATTTAATTACGATAAAATTATACACGGGGAGGAATATGCGGTCAACGCAAAGAATTTTCCAGCAATGTAACAGAGTGGAAAAACGGCGATAATTAAGGCATAGTATGGGGTCAATTACAAAAACTGCCATTAAAAGAGCCCCGCCGCCGCACCTTTTGGGTGCGGCGGCGGGCAAAAGCATTATACAAAAGATTTCTCCGCGCGCTCACTTCGTTCGCTTGGTTTGCGGCTTCCCCAATGGAACCCTCAGCAAAGTAGCGTCGCTACGCTCATTTGCCGTTTCCGCACAAAGTGTAGAGCCTCGGCAGGGCAGCGCTTCGCTCGCGCACGCGAAATAAAAGGTTGCAGTTTTATTATCCGACAATTTAACAGAGCCGCAACACCCTGTAAAAAGTGCGTTGGTTGGGCCATATGTGCGGGGCAATTACACTTTACTTAAAAATTCGGCTATGGGCGAATCGATATACAGAGCGCCCTCTACGCCGCGCGCCGTGGCGCCCTTGTTTATTACCACAAGGTTTTTGCCGCCGAAAAAGTCAATCAGCCCCGCGGCGGGATAGACGTTGAGCGAAGTGCCGCCGATAATCAGCGTGTCGGCGCGGCGTATGTAGTCGACGGAGCGTTCCAACACCTCATTATCGAGCGATTCTTCGTAAAGCACCACCTCGGGCTTGATTACGCCGCCGCAGCCGCACCTGGGCACGCCGGCACAGGACAGCACGCTTTCGGCAGGATATTTTTTGCCGCAGCGCACGCAGGCGTTGCGCCACACGCTGCCGTGCAGCTCCAACACCGTTTTGCTGCCCGCCGTCTGATGCAGGCCGTCGATGTTCTGCGTTATGACGGCGGCGAGCTTGCCCTTCCTCTCCCACTCGGCAAGTTTAAGGTGCGCGGCGTTGGGTTTTGCAGAGGGGTATACCATTTTGTCGCGGTAGAAGTCGAAAAACTCCTCTGTGTGCGTCCTGAAAAAGGTTGCCGAAAGAATGTATTCGGGCGGGTACGCATACTTCTGCCTGTAAATGCCGTCCTGCGAGCGGAAGTCGGGTATGCCGCTTTCGGTGCTGACGCCCGCGCCGCCGAAGAATACGGCGCGCGTTGAAGAGTTTATGATATCCCTGAATTTTTCGAGTTGCTGTTGCGTATACATAGTCCCCCCCCTTCGCGTATATAATTTCCCAAAACTTTAAGTACGCATCACGCGTGCGGCGTATCGCTTTCAGGGCGATAAAATGCGCCCGAAGTTCAAAAAAAAGCGGCGGTAAGTTACCGCCGCCACCGCTTTTTTGCAAGCTGCAATCAAAGTTGTTGCCGAAGCAAACCGCGCGAAAGGCCGCTTGCTTACTCCTCTATGCCCTCGTTGAGCTTTTCGAGGAGCTTGTCCAAATCGTTGCCGTGAACGAAAACGGCCTCTTCAATGGTTTCGCCGTGAGCCATTGCGCAACCTATGCAGTGCATACCCGCGGCAAGAAGTATTTCCGCGCTGTTGGGATTGAGTTTGAGGCAGTCCACTATAAGCGTATCCTTGGTTATCTTTGCCATAATATGGTACTCCGTTTAATTTTATTTTTAGTATGGTTAGTATACCACACCGCCACTCATTTTACAAATATTTTGGGCTATATTTTTTTGTAAAATTTAGCACTCGGCTATGCCCGGTTAAATTTCGTAGCCAGGTATGCGGCGGTAGACGTAAGATTCAAGCTCGCCGCCCAGAAGTTCAACGTTTGCCGCGGGGTCAGAGAGGTCGGCCGCCGCCACGGGGACATAGTCGAAATTTTCGTCCCTTTGGCAGAGGAACCAGTCGGACGTCTTTTCAAACGCGACTTCTTTAAGCGAGGCGCACCCCCAAAACGCCGTGGAAGACACAAAATCTGCCGCTGCGGGAATGGTGACGCGTTCAAGCGCGTCGCAGTCGTTAAATGCATCGTGCCAGATTTCCTGGACGTCGTTGAGGTTGACACTTACCAGCGAGTGGTCTGCGCGGAAGGCGCGGTCGTAGACGCGAATAGTGTCGTCGCCGAGGGAGACGTGGACTAGGTCGGGACAACAGGCAAAGGCGGCCCTACCCACCGATTGTGCCTCGACTATGGCGCTTTGAATGGAACTTTCGTAAAACGCCATACCTCCTACACTGCCGACATTTGAGGGAATACACACGCTCTTTAAGGGCGTGCCGCGGAAGGCCTCCTGGCCGATATTCCACAATCCCGCGGAGAAATTGACATATTCGAGCGCCGTGCCCGAGAATGCGTAGGAATAAATTTCTTCCACCGTAGTGGGAAGCACCAGGGAAGTTATATGTCGGTTGTCACCCAAAATGCCGCTTTCTATGTACTCAATGCCCTCGCCAAGGATAAGGACGGTGCCGTTGCCTACAAAAGTTATGTCCTCCACCTGACTGACGGGGAGACCTTCGTGCGAGCCTGGGATATGATAGACGCCATCCTCAGCCTCCACCGTACCCGAGGCAACGTAGAACCGCCTTCCGCCCAAAGCCGTAGCCTCAGTGAATGTAAGCCCGCCTTCCTCTTGCCCGCCGCCGCAGGCTGAGAGGGGAACGGTGAGCGCCGCCGCGCATGAGAGGGCGGCGAGTAAAAACTTTTTTATACCCATATATAAAAGCACTCCCTGAAAACAATTTTATTCAGATAATATTATACTCCGCCCTCCGCGCAAACGCAATACACGCCGTTGTAATAAAAATGTAATTTAATTGTAAAAAGCCGCAGGCGCGCACAAATTTGTGCGCGCCCGCGCTAAATAATAAATACAAATATAACTATTCAAAATTGCGTGTTCCATCGCAACATTTATACAATATAACTTTGCAAAAGTTCGGTATTGTTTTACAAAACGGCTTACATAAGCTGTATATTGTTTTCTTTGCAATAGGCATAAGTTTTTTCGTCCCAGACAGAGACCTGAACCTCGCCTATGTGCATCTTTTCGAGAAGGAACATCGAAAGGCGCGACTGCCCTATGCCGCCGCCCATAGTGAGAGGAAGTTCGCCGCCGAGCAGCGCTTTGTGGAAGTCGAGCTGCAACCTGTCCATACAGTTTTCGGCTTTTAGCTGAGATAAAAGGCTCTCCTTATCCACCCTTATACCCATAGACGATACCTCGAACGCCGTTGCAAGGGGCGGGTAGTAGAGAATGATGTCGCCGTTCAACGACCAGTCGTCGTAGTCGGGCGCACGGCCGTCGTGCTTTTTGCCCGACTTCAACGGCGCGCCTATGCCCATTACGAACGCCGCGCCGCAGCTTTTTACGAACTCCGTTTCGCGCTGTTTGGGCGTGAGGGAAGGATATCTGTCTTCAAGCTCCTGCGAGGTAACGAAGGTTATATCTTTTGGCAAAAAGTCTGAAAGGACGGGGAACTGTTCGCGCACCTTTGCACAGGTGTTCTTTATGGCGCGGTAAATTTTGCGCACGGCGCTTTGCAAAAAGGCCACGTTTCTGTCCTCTTTGCCTATCACCACCTCCCAGTCCCACTGGTCGACGTAGATGGAATGAAGGTTGTCCATATCCTCGTCGCGGCGGATAGCGTTCATATCGGTATACAGTCCGCTGCCGCGCTCAAAGCCGTATTTTGCAAGCGCGTAGCGCTTCCACTTTGCAAGGCTGTGAACGACCTCCACCACCTTGCCCGTGGCCTTAACGTCGAACGAAACGGGGCGTTCAACGCCGTTTAAGTTGTCGTTTAAGCCGCTCTCCTTCGTTACGAACAGCGGTGCGCTTATGCGCGAAAGATTGAGCGCGGAAGAGAGCTCGGCTTCGAATACCGTCTTTAAAAATTTTACCATACGCTCTGTCTGCATTATATCGAGTTTGGATTTATACATATTAAGCTCCACTAATCTGAAATACAATTGTTATTATACAATATTTTTTGAAACAATGCAACTGCGGGCGCGCGCATAAGGTATTCCGAAAAGTAAGTTTGCTTATTATTCTCCGTTTTGGCCGAAACGCAACTTTCCCCTTTCTTGTCATTGACGCGATTGCGCTTACGGCGAACAATCGCTATTCCGTCGCTATCGCTCCTTACGACTAAGCGAACGCAGTGAGCGCACGGAGAAATCACTTCATCGTTGATTTTTTTGAGATTTCTCCACTCGCTTACGCTCGGTCGAAATGACATTAAGGTAATAATTTGAGATTTATCTGCCGCTTGCCGCAAGCGGGAACCTTCGGCAGGGCAGCGCGCTATGCGCTCGCGCGACTACGCTCGAAATGACATTGAGAGTAGCGGAAGCCCTTTCTTGTCGTTGACGCCATTGTGGTTACAGGCAACAGAATGGTCTGCGCCCGCGCATTTGATTGCGCGGGCGCAGACGCTCATCGGAAAAACACAAGCGTTGTGATTGTAGGCTTTTATTTTGCGGCGGACTGCCTTCCGCCTATACTGCGACAACGTAATGCGACGCATATTCGTGGGCAGGCGGATGAATTAAATTTTGGGAATACTTGCAAAGCCGCGGGCAAGGTCATCATCTGTGGGAATATAGTCCTTCATAGTGCCTTCGTTGAACGATTTGTAGGCGGTGAGGTCGAAATAGCCCGTGCCCGTGAGGCCGAACAGAATAACCTTCTTTTCGCCCGTCTTTTTACATTCGAGCGCCTCGTCCACGGCGACCTTGATGGCGTGCGACGATTCGGGGGCGGGAAGTATGCCTTCGCACCGCGCGAACTGTTCGGCAGCCCTGAACACGTCGGTCTGCTTTACTGCCTTTACCTCCATATATCCGTCGTGATACAACTTGGATACTACGGGGCTCATTCCGTGATAGCGAAGGCCGCCCGCGTGGTCGCGCGAGGGCATAAACTCGCAGCCGAGCGTATACATTTTGGCAAGCGGCGTGATTTTTGCGCTGTCGCAGAAGTCGTAGGCATATTTCCCGCGCGACATCGAAGGGCAGCTGGCGGGCTCTACGCCGATGAAGCGGATATTGTTTTTGCCCTGTAATTTTTCTGCCATATAGGGCGCAATCAGTCCGCCGTAGTTGGAGCCGCCGCCCACACAGCCTATCACCACGTCGGGCGTGACGCCGTATTTGTCGAGCGCTGTCTTGCTCTCTAACCCGATTACCGACTGGTGCAGAAGCACGTGGTCGAGAACGGAGCCAAGAACGTAGCGGCAGTTCGGCGTCTTTACGGCCGTTTCAACGGCCTCGGCTATGGCGCAGCCCAAAGAGCCGCCCGTGCCGGGGAATTCGGCGAGTATCTTCCTGCCCGCCTCGGTGGTATCTGACGGCGAGGGTATTATATCGGCGCCGTACGTCTTTATGACTTCCTTTCTGTAAGGCTTCTGCTCGTAGGAGGTTTTTACCATATATACCTTTAAATCAAGCCCGTAGAAGGCGCACGCCATAGCAAGCGCCGTACCCCACTGCCCCGCGCCCGTTTCGGTGGTGACGGAAGTGAGTCCCTGCTTTTTTGCATAGTACGCCTGCGCGGCGGCGGAGTTGAGTTTGTGCGAACCCGAAGTGTTGTTGCCTTCGAACTTATAATATATCTCTGCGGGAGTATCGAGCACCTTTTCTAAAAAGTAGGCGCGGACCAGGGGCGAGGGGCGGAAATTGGTGTAAAAATTTCGTATCCCTTCGGGAATTTCAATCTCTTTATCGGTGCAGTTGAGCTCCTGCTCGACGCACTCTTTGCAGAACACGGCTTCAAGCTCCTCTGCCTTGCAGGGCTTGCCCGTGGCGGGGTTTAAAAACGGTTCGTGCTGCTCGGGCATAAACGCCTTTAAATTGAGCCAGGTTTTGGGCATCTCCTCTTCCGAAAGATACATTTTGTAGGGAATTTTTTTTGCAGACATAATTTAACCTCCTTGCTGTCTGTGCGCGGCGGATAAAGTTTTTTTGCGCCGCGCAAAAAAATTATTTAATAGCCCTAAACCTGCGGCGCGTTGTGGCGCGCGCCTAAAAAAACAAAAAACACGGGTAAATCCGTTTGGGACGAATTTATCCGTGTTGCCACCCAATTTCACCGACTTTCCGAAAAGTTTTTTTATTTTTTCGGAAATTGCGGCCTCTTTACGGGCATCAGCCAATGCCCTCTTTCTGTAACGGGAAAGACCCGTCGGACGCTACGCAGAATATTTGCCAAAAGCTATGCCCCCAACAAAAATACCTTCACATCCGCTCTCAGTAACCCATTCATCCGCAGCCGCCGCTCCGCTTCCACCGTCCGGAGCTCTCTTAAAAGGAGACTATTCGCAGATTACTTTTTACTTCAACGATTTAGTCTATTAAATTACTGCTATTATAAACATTCTTTACGCAGTTTGTCAACCGCTTGAAAGAAAAAATTTTTCAATAAAAGAAAATTTATTGCACAATGCCCAAAACCGACGGCTGAAATCCGCTCAGCGCCACTCGCCTTCTCCCTCACCAGAACCGCCTTCCGACAGGGTCGCCCTTCGGCGCTTTACAGAGATTGCGCTGTCGGCAACAAACAATGCAAGCACGGGAACAAGGAGCGCCGAACAGATTAAGATGCAGTAGTTGCCTATGCCGTCTGCGGCGAGCACACCCACCGCCGCGCCTGCGGCGAAACACAGTATAATAAAGGCATATATGCCGCTCTTTTTATACTCTTCCCTGCTCTTTTCCGATACGCCCTTCATAAAGTGCATAACCGTCTGGCGGATGTTGTTGGTGCAGAAGGTGGTTGCAAGCGCCACGCCGTGCAGTTTGGTGAAGGTGTTGTACTGAACCGAGCAGACAAACGCGACGGTAACGTAAGTGAACCAATCGGAAGCGCTTTCGGGGATAAACGCCACGCCCGCAAGAGCGATAAGTTCGAGCGCGGTGACTACGAGGTACCAATTGACCTTTTTGAATCGCGTGGGGATTACCGTTGAAAGTATTATGCCGACTATGTAAGCGAGTATGGAGTAAAGATACCTCAGCCCGCCCGAAAAATCGCCGCGGACAAAGTCGATTACCAGCATAACAACGTTGCCCGTCTGCGCGTTGCAGAACACGCCGCCGTGCAGAACGAAGGTGAACGCCTCTAAAAAGCCGCCCGTGAAGGCAAACACCGCGAACACGAGCGGCGTCAAATCTTTTTTGTAATTTTTGAAAAGCATAGTTTTACCGTAAAAATTGCCCCGCACATATGCGCCGTTCAGCATAAATTGAGGCGCACATATGCGGGATTGAAAAGTTTTGCATTGGTTTAAGGGCGCCTTAAAGCGGCGATGCGCGCCTTATTTGCAAAAGGACGGCACATATGCCGCAATCAATGCGTTTTGCGGCGCTGTTTGCGGTAGGCGAACGTGCGCCTTTTGAAGCGCACCCTGTTGCCTGCGGGCGGCAGCACGGAAGGGCTGTAAATTGCCTGCGGGCGCCACGTGAACGCCGCCTTTATATCGCTTACCATATTTTTGCCGTCGAATATAAGCCCGAAGAGAAGGCCGAGAATCCATATGAGAAGCGTGAGCGGAATGGCGTACCACAGTATTGGAGTATACGGCTTGCCCGCGGCGTCGCCGAAGAATATGTCGGGCGTGAAGAAGTCGATTACGGGCAGAAGGAACGAGAAGCCTTCGTTAGGGTGCATCATCCAGCAGGGGTTGGCATCGTACAATACCTCGAAGAAGGGCTGCGTGTAATCGCCCACAACGCCGAGGCACCAGAACACGAGGTCGTTGAACGCGATTAAAATCAGCATAAAGAAGAATATGAACGGGAACTTCCAGAAATCGCGCCAGCACATTTTATACAGTCCCCACGCGGCGGGCAGAAACGAACTTGCAACCAACATTCCGTGGCAGAAGTAATAGCGGAAAACGTCCCATTGAAGCATTGTCTGGCCGATGTACCAATGCGGCACCGCCATCGTAAGCAGGCCTGCTATCGTACCGACGTAGGCGAAGAACTGCCTGAAAGCCCTGCTCCTTGAAAAAAAGATTACGGGGCTTAAAAGAATGAGCGCGGCGCACATATTGTAAGCCGTGTTTATAAGGTCGGGGTAGGCGTTGCCGAAATAGTGCGGATAGATGAACTGCTTCAACACGTGTTGAAGTATGTTTACCGCCATAATAATCAGCACCACCGCCTTTTTTGCGGCGGCAGAGCGCCTTCTGAATATAAAAAACAGCGCGGCGACTATCACAAGTATTATTGCCGGCGGAATGAAGTATGCAACAGAACCGTAGTTTATGATAAGCATATTGCTCCCTCTGCCGTCCGCATTCTTTGCGGGCGCTTTGCAAAAAATAACAAACAGTATATTCCCAATTAGTATACCACATTGTGCGCACAAAAATCAACAAATAACGCGCGGGGTAAAATTTAAGTCGCGGCGGGCGTGCACATACACATATGCGCAGATATGCCCGAAGGGCATAGCTTTGCCTGCATACGGGGCATTGACTTTGTTGGCCCCTGTCCGTTTAAAGGCAGGCGCCCGCGGTTATATAATAATGTATGAAGACGATAGAAAATCAGAAATTCGATGAAGAGCGCGCGCTGTATGCGAGCGAGAACGTAAAAATTGTGAACTGCCGATTTGAAGGCCCCGCCGACGGCGAATCGGCGCTTAAAGAGTGCAGAAACATTGTGGTTGAAAACTGCTTCTGCGATTTGCGCTACCCTATGTGGCACTGCGACAACATTACCATTACAAACACCGTGCAGACGGAAAACTGCCGCGCTGCGCTTTGGTACGACAACGGCGTCACCATTGAAAACAGCGACCTGGGCGGCATAAAGGCCGTGAGGGAATGTAAGGGCGTTGACATTAAAAACTGCAAAATAAATTCGCCCGAGTTCGGCTGGCGAAGCGCCGACATCAGGATTGAAAACACGTACATAAACTCTATGTACGCCTTTTTCGAGGCGAAGAACATCGAGGCGGACGGGCTTGAACTTGAAGGCAAATATACCTTCCAGTACATAGAAAATTCTACTTTCAGAAACTGCAAGTTCCAGACCAAAGACGCCTTCTGGCACTCAAAAAACGTCACCGTGTACGACAGCGTTCTGGGCGGAGAATACCTTGCGTGGTATTCGGAAAACCTTACGCTGGTGCGCTGCCACATAAAGGGCACGCAGCCGCTGTGCTACTGCAAAAACCTTACACTCATCGACTGCACCACCGAGGACTGCGATTTGGCGTTTGAATATTGCGAGGTGAACGCAACCATAAAGGGCGGCATAGTTTCTGTAAAGAACCCCGAAAAGGGCAGAATAAGCGCCGACAGCATAGGCGAACTGATTGTGACGGCAGACAGCCGCCGCCCCGTCGGGGCCGAAGTTTTTGAGGGCGGCAGAAAGATTTATCCGCTCAAAGAAAAGCAGTCGGCATAAAAGATTGCTGTAAAAATATTGACAGGTAAAATTAAATGCCCGCGGCAAACGTTTTTGTTTGCCGCGGACATTATTTAAGGCGGCCTGCGGCAAAAATTATTTGCCGCAGGCCGCCATTACTTTATTAAGTTAAGATTGCGTTACCTGACGCCAAGGCCTTAAAGTATGTGCAGAACAGATTATTCTGCGAACCAGAACAGCTCTTCGAACTTCTTGTCGAGCGCGATGCAGAGAATGAGCGCGAGTTTTGCCGTGGGGTTGAACGCGCCCGTTTCGATGCTGCTTATGGTGTTGCGCGAAACGCCCACCATCTCGGCAAGTTCCGACTGCGAAAGTCCGCGCTCTTTGCGCGCCTCCCTTACGCCGTTTGAAAGTTCAAGTTTGAATTTTGCCGCCATAGTATTCCCTCCTTACGCACGCCGAGCGCATAAAAACGCACACGCGCATACAAAGTTTTGTTTGACATTTTTACGCCGCAGGCAGAATGGAAGGCTTTCGCAGCCTCCACTGCGCTACAACATAATTATACAGCGGCATAGTTTACTTGTCAATACCTTTTTATGATAAGATATTTTGCTTTGAGATTTCTCGACTGCGGCTATCGCCTCCGCTCGAAATGACAAAAATGGAATATGCTCGCCGAAATGACGGTAACAATAATCGCGTCAATGACATTTTGGTAACCTTGTCATTTCGCGTGAGACGGCAAAGCTGCCGCTACTTTGCGGATGACTCCATTTAGGAAACCGCAAACTAAGTGACCGAAGGGAACACATTACCCCACCGCTGTCATTTCGCGT
This sequence comes from uncultured Eubacteriales bacterium, assembly GCA_900549005.1. Classification (GTDB taxonomy): domain Bacteria; phylum Bacillota; class Clostridia; order Christensenellales; family Borkfalkiaceae; genus Coproplasma; species Coproplasma stercorigallinarum. The sequence continues at coordinate 12,119 of URMT01000020.1, forward strand.
GAGGCGGCAAAGCCGCTGCTACTTTGCGGAGGGCTCCCTTTGGGAAACCGCAAACTAAGCGACCGAAGGGAGCGCAAAGAGAAATCTCCAAAATACTCATTACTGCATTGCAGACTTGACTTTTTCTTCGCGGAACTGCTTTATGTACAGGTTGTAGTAATAGCCGCGCTTTGCAAGCAGTTCTTCGTGCCTGCCCCTTTCAACTATCTTGCCGTCCTGCACGACGAGTATTACGTCTGCCGAGCGGATTGTGGACAGCCTGTGGGCGATGACGAAGCTCGTTCTGCCGCGCATCAGCTTTTCTATCGCGTCCTGTATCAGCTTTTCGGTTATGGTGTCTATCGAGGAGGTCGCCTCGTCTAAAACGAATATGGCGGGGTCGGCAAGTATTGCGCGCGCGAACGACAGAAGCTGTTTTTCGCCCGTGGAGAGCGTGTTGCCGCCCTCGCCCACCACGCTGTCGTAGCCATTTTCGAGCCTGGCGATAATCTTATCTGCGTTTACGCTTGCGCAGGCCGCATCCAGCTCTTCCTGCGTGGCGTCCTCCTTGCCGTACAGAAGGTTTTCGCGCACGGTGCCGGAAAATAGGTGCGGCGTCTGCAAAACGTAGCCTATGTGGCTGTGCAGCCAGCCCACAGAGCGCTCGCGCACGTCTTTGCCGTCTATTAAAACCTGCCCTTCCGTCGGCTCGAAGAAGCGGCACACGAGGTTTACGAGCGTAGATTTGCCAGCGCCCGTTTCGCCCACGATGGCCACGTTGGTGCCCTGCGGCACTTTGAGGTTGAAGTGTTCGAGCACGTATTCCTCGCCGTCGGGGTATTTGAAGGTTACGTCCTTAAACTCCACGTCGCCGTGCAAATCTTCCCAGTTCTCCCTTTTGGGGTTGAAGGTGTCGCCGTACTTTTCCACCACTTCGGGCGTGTCCGATACGTCGGATTTGGTATTCAAAAGGGTAGTGACGCGCTCTACGTTTACCTTTACGGTAATCATATCGGCAATGGCGTCTACCGACCACTGCACGGGCGACATTATGCCCTGTGCGTACGTCATAAACACGGTGAGCGTGCCGAGCTGAATGGTCTGCTCCATCGTAAGAACGCCGCCGTACCACAAAACGAGCGCGAGCGCAACGAATGCCGCGAAGGATATTATGGTATAGAACAGTGCGCGGTGATGGCCGAGGCGGGTGGCCTGCCTGTGCATACGGCCGGTGTTGTTATAAAATCTTTTGTCGAGCTTTTCTTCGACGGCAAGCGTTTTGGAAGTTTCCACGCCCGTAATTCCCTCGTTGAAGCCGCCCGTTATCTCTGAATTTATTTCGCGCACGCGACGGTTTAAAACGGTGAGCTTGCGCTGGAAATAGCACGAAACGAGCGCGACGAGCGGGATGATTACTATAACGCACAGCGCGAGCACCCAGTTGATGGTGAGCATTATAACTACGGCGCTTAAAACGTACGTTATGTTCCAGCCGCCCTGGTATACGTCCCACGAGATTATGGACGAGATGTTTGAAGTATCGCTCATCACCCTCGCGTGTATTCTGCCCACGCTGTTTACGTTGAAGTATGAAACGGAGAGCGTTTGCAGGTGGTTGAACACCGTGCGGCGCATATCGCGCAGGATGTAAAGTTCCAGCCTGCAACAGTTGTACGAGGCGATGTAGTCGATTACCATTACGACGGCAAGGCACAGCACATACAGAAGTATGAATGGCAGAAGGCCTTCGGTGGTGCCACGCGCGATGAAATTGTTGATGGCGTATTCCTGGAATAGGGGCATTACAGTGTTGAGCACGCCCACTATGATTGTGCCGAGTATCATCACGAAGAACATCCACTTGTAAGGAGCGAGGAAGGGTTTAAGTTTTGTAAGCCCGAAGAATTTTACCTTGGGCACGCTCTCGCCCGACATTTCCCGCTTTTTGCGCGGCTGTTTTGCGGCTTTATTCGTCATACCCCACCTCCTTTTTAATGTCGTCGGGCAGGCTCATCTGCATATCATAGATGCGCTTATATATGCCGTCTTTCTGCAAAAGCTCGTGCGAGGTGCCCTGTTCGGCTATCGTGCCGCCGTCCATCACTATTATGTTGTCGGCGTGCATCACCGTAGTTATTCTGTGGGAAATGAGTATTACGGTGGCGCCGCCGAATTCGTTTGCAAGGCGGGCGCGTATGGCGGCGTCGGTATCGCTGTCCACCGCCGAGAGCGAGTCGTCGAAGACGAGTATGGGCGTCTTTCTTACCAGCGTGCGCGCAATGGATACGCGCTGCTTCTGCCCGCCCGAAAGGGTGACGCCGCGCTCGCCCACCACCGTTTCGTACCCCTGCGCAAACGAGCGGATATTGTCGTCAACGCAGGCGGCCTGTGCGGCGTGCTCTACGCCCTCCTGCGAGATATTATCGCCCGCGACGGAGATGTTTTCGGCTATGGTTCCCGTATAGAGGTAACCCTCCTGCAACACGAAACCGATGTTCGAGCGCACGGTTGCGGGCGGAATGTCGTTGATATCCCTCCCGCCTATGTATATGTGCCCCTCAGTTACGGGGTAGAGCCTGTCGAGAAGGTACATCAGCGTTGACTTGCCGCTGCCCGTACTGCCCAGAACGCCCAAAGTAGAGCCCTGGGGCACCCTGAAACTTACGTTTGAGAGCACGGGCTTGCCCTCTTCATACGAAAAGCCTACGTTTTTAAACTCTATGTCGCCCGAAAGTTCGCCTGCCTCGCCGTACTCCTCCTCGTCGGCGTTCATAATTTCGCCGATACGCGCGATTGAAACGCCCGCGCGGCTCATATTGGATATTATTCTGCCAAGCTGACGCACGGGGCCCATAAGCATTGTGTTATAGGAAATAAACGCCACCAGCTCGCCGGGAGTCATTTCGCCGTCTACGCAGAACAGAGTGCCCACAATGAGCAGCACCATACCCTGAATGGCGGCGAGGGAGTCGATTGTAGTCCAGAACCTTGCCATAGCGTGCATAACCTTTACCCACAGCCCCGTGTAGTAAACGTTCTGCTTTTCAAACTTGTCGCGCTCGAAGCGCTCCCTGCCGAAGGCGCGCACAACGCGCACGCCCGTGAGGTTTTCCTGAGCTATGGTGGATAGCACGCCCTCTTCTTCGTCGCACTTTTTGAACGACTTGCGGGCGCCCTTATAGAATATGAGCGACGTGCCCACGAGCACGGGCACGAAGGCAAGCGCGATTGCCGCAAGTTTTGCGTTGGTGACGAACATAAAGGTTACCGACAGCACTACGATTATGATTATGCGGAACAGATATACAAGCTGGTTTGAAATGAAGTTTGATATCGCGTCGGCATCGGAAGTGCAGCGCTGGATTATGTCGCCCGTCTGGTGTTCGACGTGCCACGAAAGGGGCAGGCGCTGTATGTGCGAAAACAGGCTGTTGCGCATTCCGCGCATAAGCGTCTGGTTGGCGCGCTGGTTGAAGTAGGTTACGCAGTACTGGAATATTGCCATAACCAGCGCGATTGCCGCGATTACGACGGCAAGTATCCAGATATTGCGCTTCAAGTAGTCCAGCCCGCCGAAGAGCTCGGCAAAACGGGCAAAGATGCTGTTAGGCGCCTTGTCGTCTATTACGCTGTCTATGGTAAAGCTGATTACCTGCGGTATGACCACGTTTAAAAAGGTGGTTATAAGGCTGGCGGCTATGCTTGCCAGAAAGAGCAGTTTGCAGCCGCGCAAAAAGTAACCGAGCATACCCGTGCGCGTATATTTTTGTTTTTGTGTAACTTTTTCCATAAAACCCTGAAAAGTGAAATTGGTGCGGCAATATGCCGCAATCAACGGTATTTTTTTACTTTTATTATTACGCACTTTGCCCGCCCCGCGCATACGCGCGGGGCGGGCATTATTTATTTGTTTACTCTGATGAAATCAAATTTTACGGGGCAGGCAATTTTAACGATAATATCCCCTTTCAACGATATGCGCCGCAACTGCCACGTTATTTTTCCGCGGCGCGCCGCTTACTTTTTGTCTATATTGAAGTAAGTTACAAGCACCTGCTCTTCCATATAGTCGAACATATCGTTCTTTGCGACTGCGATGAGGTCGTTGCCGAGGAAATCGTAGATATTACCCGAAATTCCGAATTCGGGCAGGGTGCCCACCAGCTTGCCGCCGTCGTAAAGGTACGCCAGCATTACGGGCGTGGCCACGTTGCCGTCGGGGGTCATATCGCCGCCCGAGGTCACAGAAATATAGATGGCCTTGCCCTTCACCACGTCGGTGAGCTTTGCGCCCTTGTCGTCGAACTGCACTCCGCGGAAGTTGCCGCTTTGGGGAACGCTGTCGAAATCGGCATAGCCGCTGCCCGAAAGGGGCATATTGAGCATTGCCGCCGAGCGCCTGTAAGTTGCCAGCCCTTCGAGCTTGCCCTGCTTTATAAAATAGAACTTATCCTGCGGCAGGGTTACGCCCTCGTCGTCGAAGAAGGGGGCCATCGCGTCCTTGCCGGGCGTGCGGTCAATCAGAAGGTCAACCTTGTCGCTGAACAGCTTCTGCCCCAGCTTGCCCGAAAACAGGCTGGCGCCGCTTGCGTACATCTCGGCAACCATATGCGAAAGTATGTACTGCGCCACGCCCGCGTCGATTATTACGGGCAGCTTTTCTTCGGGCAGCGGCAGTTTGTTGCGGTATACGTCGAGGAGTTTGGCTATATCAGAAACGACTTTGTCCTCGCTGTAAAAATCCCTGCGGGCGCCGTAGCCGAGGTCCATTATGTTGGACGACTCGGCGGCCTTTATCATCAGCGAAACCTCCACCGAATCCGACGCATACGAAAGGTCTGTCCCCGCGCTGTCGCGGTAGGTTGATTCCATCTGCTCGGCGGCGAATTTGTCGCTGAATATGAAGTCGGGGAAGCGCTCTTTGAGCCTTGCGGCAAGACGCTTTGCGGCAGGGAGGAAATCGTCCTCCGCTATCGCCCCTTTGCATATATCTTCGTGCCTCTTCTCGCCCGAGCCGAGCGCGTCGGGATAGGGGATGTTCTGCGAAAGCGCCTCTTCGGCCTGTTTTTCAAGCGCTTTGTCGTCGCCCTCGCCTATTCTGCCCGCGACGCCGATTTTGCCGCCGTCGTATACCCTTACCACCGTCTTTTCATCCTCTTTTATGCGCAGGGAAGTAACTTCGCCCGCCGCGAGCGTTGCGGCATAAGAGCGCGATTTATTTACAATTTTCTGTTTATTCATAATTCCACCTTATAATATTTTGAAGTTGCGGCAAGCGCACACATTGCACGCCCAACACGGGTTCAGAGAAGCAAGCAAGACAAGGAGCGTGGAGCGTGCGGAACGGGGCAAAATTCTGAAATATTTTACTTGCGCAAGCAGGGTTTCCCTGCGCCAGCGCGCCCCAATTTGTCGCGTAAGCGAGCTCACTGGAAGTGAATTGCCGCGATTATATATTCGTGGGCCCTTAAAAATCGCGGCAAGAGAAACTTAGTTTCTCAACCTCACGGAATTTTTAGTGCGCGGCCCGCGCTAAAAATTCGTGAACCTTTATCACTGTACATTCATCCGCGACACACTCACATAAGGCCCGCCGAACGATACGTTGAGCGGGAACTGCTCGTTTTTGCCACAGCCGCCGAAGATGTTTGAAATAACTTCGGCTTTATCGGAGAGCCCGTCGATGAGGTTGAGCGTTTCGAACACGTTGCCCGAAATTACGGCGATTTTAACGGGGTCGCCTATCTTGCCGTCCACTATTTCATAAGCGCGCGCAGGCGCTATGGTGAACGTGCTCATTCCGGAGCCGTGCTTATAACTCTTTATGTAATAGCCGTGCTTTACGCGTGAGAACAGCTCCTCTTTCGGCGTTTCGCCCGCCTCGATTATAGTGCTGGTCATACGCACAATCGGCTCGAATTCGCAGTTTATTGCACGGGCGTTGCCCGTTACCTCCTCTTCAAGGTCTGCCGCGGTGGCTGCCGAATGAAGCCTGCCCGTGAGCACGCCGTTCTTTATAAGGTAGGTCTTTTGCGTGCGCGTGCCCTCGTCGTCGAAGGGAACGTAGCCCGAGCCTTCCTCCTCGCCGCTGTCGTAGATGGAGAGTATATCTGCGCCCACCTTTTTGCCGAGCGTCCACTCCTTTTTCATATTCTCGTCGCCCAGCATAAAGTCCGATTCAGACTTGTGCCCGAACGATTCGTGCGCGAACACGCCCGCCGCCGTGGGTGAAAGGATTACGGGGAATACTCCCGCCTGAACGGGCCTTGCGTTGAGCAGAAAGTTTTCGAGCTCGGCCACGAAGTCCTTAATTTTATCGGGCGTAAACAGTGCGGCGAGTTTACCGAACGAATCGGCGGTATCGCCTTCGGAATCAGAGAAGTTGTCGCTGTCGTTTGCAAGTGCAAGGGCCGTCCTTGCGCCGCAAAGCTGGAAATCATACTTTATTTCGGCGCCCTTTGACGAATAGAATTCGTATACGGAGTACCTGTCGGAATATACGCCTACGTACATTTTTACGTACTGCGAGCTCTGCGCGGCGGCAAAGACGTTTTCAAGCAGCGCGCGCTTCTTTTCGATGGGCACGTCCTTTACGCAGTCGCCGCTGAATTTAATCAATTCTGCCATGTTGCCCTGCAAGCGGCGCACGGCGGCGTCGTCATTTATGGCGGGGTTGGGCGTTGCCATTGCGTAAAGTTTTTCAAGCTCCTCCTGCACGGCGCCCGTGCGGTAAGTTGAAGCATAATACCACATCTTGCCGTCGTAAACGCGGATAAACGCCTTTTTTACCGAGGACTGCTTGCTCTCTTCCAGCGCTCCGTTGCGGTAGCGGATGGAAGTTGTGAACCTGTCTTCTATTCTGACGTCGGAATAGAAACCCTCTTTAAAATCAAACATACGTCTCCTTATCATCTGCGCAGGCCTTACGGGGACGGGTATGCACCTCGAACGGCGCGCAGCACTCAGATTTTATGCAAATTTTTATGAAATTTATTTTGCATACAGTTTTTTATAAACCGCACTTTGCACAGGGAAACACAAATAAACTTACAGTTTAAAAATAAACGGTTGGTTGAGGCATATATGCGCCCCGATTTCAATATTTTACCGAAAATTTGTGGCAAAAATTTATGGTGCAGCGCCGCAGAAAAACCGACATTTCTGCGCGCGCTTTATCCGCCTCGCGGCCGCATATTACAGACACGGCACTGTTGCGCCGCACAATTGCTGCCGCCGTATTGTAACGCCGCCCGCGCCGTAGCGCGGGCGGCGTATATCTGCCAAAAAAATTACATTCCCGGCTGTTGAAGCGCATAATACGGGATGAGAAAACATATAGAAACGACAATGAATATCGCCCCGACTATAAGAAGGAAGGCTATCGGCCTTTTCTTTTCTTTCTTCTCCTGGCGGTAATCGTAAAAAGTTCTGTATTTGCGCTTTGTGACGTCGCGGCGGAACAGATTTATGAACATATGGAAGCCGAATCCGAAAATATCGAACAGGCCGCCGTTGCTGGCAAATACCAATGCTCCTACGCCCGCGAGTATCACCCCCGGGACGAAAAAGGAATCTGAAAGTATCTGCATCACCTGAACGGTATCCGTTTCGGTGAATACTCCCTTTGCGCCCATAATGGCGAGCGCAATCGCCGCGCCTATCAGCGCAGATATGCCGTAACTTAAAAGTTTAGCTTTCATCGGGTTTATGCTTGCACCCCGAGTTCTTTTTTATAACGTTCCAGCTCGGCATTGTTGCAGTAGATGAAGTGCCCGGGCACAACTTCGTGCATTGCGGGCTTATCCACCGAATAATCATGCTCGGCAATGGGGTTGTAAATTATCCTTTTGCGCTTTTTTTCAAAGTGCGGGTCGGGCAGGGGTATTGCCGAAAGAAGGCTCTTGGTATAGGGGTGAAGCGGATGGGCGAACAGCTCGTCGGAAGTCGTCAGCTCCACTATCTTACCGAAGTACATTACGGCTATCCTGTCGGAGAAGTATTTTACAACCGAAAGGTCGTGCGCGATGAATATTATGGTGAGACCGAGCTTGTTCCTCAAATCGTTCAGCAGGTTTATTACCTGTGCCTGAATGGATACGTCGAGCGCGGATACGGGCTCGTCGGCGATTATGAGGTCGGGGTTGAGGACTATCGAGCGCGCTATGCCTATGCGCTGGCGTTGACCGCCCGAAAATTCGTGCGGATACCTGCCTGCGTGCTCGGGCACGAGGCCTACCAAATCGAGCATCTTATATACCTGCTCGTTTATATACTTTTTGTCCCTTATGCCCCTTATTATAAGGCCTTCGGCAATAATTTCGCGCACCGTCATACGGGGATTGAGCGAAGCGATAGGGTCCTGAAATATCATCTGGATTTTATTCATTATCCTGTCTTTCTTCGCAAGACGGCGCTCAGACTTATACTGCTTCAAAAGTTCCGCGTGCTTGGCGGCAAGCTCCTGCCTGCTGCTTTCAAGCTCGGCACGGCGGCTTTCAGACTGCTCTGCGGCAATCGCCTCTTCCGCGGCCTTTACTTCGCCTTCCGCGGCAGCAAGCAGGGGAAGATACTTTTCGTCTATCTGCCTGCACTGCTCGGCTGCATACTCTTCGTTGCAGTGTTTGTGGTCATAATGTGCGCTTCTTATCTGCGCGTGTATTCCGGAAGCGACGCTTTCGTGTGCGGCGCGCAAGTCGTCGAGCTCCTGCACGTATGCAAAATCATCGAACCTGCCTGCGGCCTTTTGCTCTTCGGCGCGCTTTTTCGCCGTCTTTTTAGCCTCGGAATAACGTTTGTTTTCAGCGTTGAGCTGCTCTTTGTACTGATTGTCGCCGGCGCATATGCGCTGGCCTTCAAAGAAGATACTGCCGCCCGTTATGTCGTAAAGGCGTATTATTGAACGGCCGGTAGTCGTCTTGCCGCAACCCGACTCGCCGACTATGCCGAACACTTCGCCCTTTTTTACTTCAAAACTTACGCCGTCAACCGCTTTGAGCTGCTTGCGCCCCATTTTGAAGTACTGTTCGAGCCCGTCCACTTTGAGGAGAACGTTGTTCTCCTTCATATAATCGTGGACTTCGCGCGTGCTCTTGAAGGTTCTTTCACTGCTCATCGGCTCTCTCCTTCATTCTTCTGATTCTGTCCGTCACAATCTTGGGAGGGTCCACCTTGGGAGCGTCGGGATGCAGAAGCCACGTCGCCGCGCTGTGCGTGGGACTGATTTCAAACATCGGAGGCTGCTCTTCGAAGTCTATCTCCATAGCATACTTGTTCCTCGCCGCAAACGCATCGCCCTTGGGAGGGAAAATCATATTGGGTGGCGTGCCGGGGATAGCTTCCAGCTTCTCCTTGGTGTCGAGGTCGGGCATAGAGGAAAGAAGCGCCCACGTATAGGGATGACGGGGGTCGTAGAACACGTCGTCCGCCGTGCCGTACTCCACTATCTTGCCCGCATACATTACCGCTATTCTGTCCGCCATATTGGCGACAACGCCAAGGTCGTGAGTTATGAATATTACCGAAAGATGGCGTTCCTCTTTCAGCTTGTTGATAAGTTCGAGTATCTGCGACTGTATGGTAACGTCGAGCGCCGTCGTGGGCTCGTCGCAGATAAGTATATCGGGGTTTGCAGCGAGCGCAATGGCTATTACTATGCGCTGGCGCATACCGCCCGAAAATTCAAAGGGGTACTGTTTGTATCTTATCGAAGGTTCGGGGATGCCCACCTCTTCGAGGAGTTTTAAAGCCCTTACCTTTGCCATATGGCGCGTCATTTTATAGACGGCGGCGCTGGCCTTGTCCTTCAAATCGTCGATGAAGGCTATCGTCTGGCTGTGGCTGTCGAACTGACCGTCGGTGGCGATGTCGCGTTCAAGGCTCTCTTTAAGACGCACTATAACCGAAATTATGGTGCTCTTTATAAGTTCGAGGTCGGCAAGCGCGGGAGGAACGACCTTCCAGTCGGGCGTCTTTCCCTTTGCTACCAGCCTTTCGCGGCGGGCAGTCTGCCTGTCGAAGCGCTTCTGCTCCTTGGGGTTGTTCTTTTTGCCGTCATAATACTTTTTCAGCCAGCTTAGCATAGAACTGCGGAAAGTATATTCCGTGCTCGTTTTTGTGACCGAAAGCCTGTCTATCGCCTCGGAAAGTTTATGCGAGAATTCTTTAAGGCGGGGATATACCTCTTTTTTATCGATGTCACCCGACTTAAAAAATTCTATAAAGCTGACGCACTCGGCCACAAGCTCTCGCTTGCGGGCGATGGAACGGTCGTGGCTGTACTGTATGCCGCGCATTGCCGAATTTATGAAATCGAGCAGGAAATCTTCGTCGAGGAATTTTTTGGACGATTCGTTGAGCTCGTCTATATCCATCGAATAGATATCCTCTTCCGGCTTGCGGAGCACGACGTAACCTATTCTGAAAAAGTTGGGTTTTGTGCGCGC
>URMT01000021.1 GCA_900549005.1 uncultured Eubacteriales bacterium
CAATTTTGTGCGCGGCGCCCCTTTCTTCGTGCATTGCCGTATGTGCCCCTTAGTGTGCGGCGTTGTATGCGCTATTTGCGTGCGCATTGCCGTATGCGCCCTTTCTGCGTGCAGCGCCTATGCACATTCCTGCGTGAGTCTTTGCGGCGTGCGCAGCCCGCTTTTTTTGCAAAACAGCGCATTATTTTACATTTTGCGCGCGCTTTGCACTGTAATAATGCGCCGCCGTGCGGCATATTATATTTTTGAATTGAAGGCGGCCCGTCCGCCCTAAGGAGAATTTGATTATGCCAATAAAAGCAGGATACCAGTCAGAAAGCTACGTAAAAATGATAGCCGAAATCTCTTCGCAGTCTGTTGTGGAGTGCCGCTTTTCCTTCGGCGACGGAGTCAGCGAAATTCTCGCCGTCTGCCCCCAGGTTTCGCCCGCGGGGTGCGAGGTCACTTCGGGCAGGGTAAATTACGGCGGCAGAATAGTGTGCACCGCCGTGTATTCAGACGTAAACGGCAAGCTCGTCCGCGCGCAGAAGGGCGCCGAGTTTACGCATTTTGCCGACGACGGCAGGCTTGCCCCCGCACAGACGGCGTTCTGCCGCCTTGCCTGCGAGCGCGCCACCGTGCGGCGCGACGGCTCTGCGTTTGTCGTTACTGCGGTAATCAGCGCGCACATAACCGTTTACGGCGCGGCAGAGCGCTCGTATCTCACTTCGGCAGACGGCGCCGTGTGCCGCTTCGAGCCGATAAAACTGCTGTCTGCCGTCACCTTTTCGGGTGAGAGCGAGGTGGAGGACGACTTCGAGGCCGCGGGAGTGGAGGATATACTTATGCACGACGCCAAGGTGGTGATAACAGACTGCCGCGGCGGCGGTGGCGAGGTGCGCGCAAGCGGCGAAATTTATCTCTCTCTTCTTGCCGTGCGCGGCGACGAACCCGTCGCGCTCGACAGGGTAATTCCGTTCACCGCCGAAATTCTGTGCGACGACGCCGTGCTTCCCCGCGCCTGCTCGTGCTGTGCGCAGATTAAGGATGCGGCGGTGTCTGCCCAGGTCAACGAAGAGAAGGGCAGGTGCTCTGTAAACTTTACCGCAAGCCTCCTTATCTTCGGCAGTTTTTACGACGAGCACGAAACTTCTGCCGCAACCGACGCCTTCCGCAAAGACGGAGAAGTTTTGATAACTATGGGCAGCGAATGCGTGCCCGTGTGCGGCGGTGTGCGCGTGTACACCGAAAGGGTGAGCGGCGCGTGCTCGGTAAAGGCAAAAATAGACTATTCCTGCGCGTTCAGGGTGGCAATAAGTCCCAGGGCGGAGTGCACGTATTCGGCCGATACGGGGTTCTTGGAGGGCGCCGTATCGTTCGTGCTCATATACACGCGCGAAGGCGAAACGCACAGCTCGGAAGTGGCTCTGCCTTTTTCTGTAAAGCTGAACGCGGACGGCGACTTCGGCAACATAGAAGTGGCGGTCAATAACATAAGCGTGCGCCAGCGCGCCGAGGGTGAGTGCGAGGCCGAAGCCGTTTTAAAAATCACCGCGGAGGTCAGTTCGCCTGCCGAATGCGGGTATATTGCCGAGCTTTGCGACGGAGAAGACGGCGTGCAGACCCCCTGCGCCATAACCGTGCTCGTGCCGGACAGGGGCGAAACGTTGTGGTCTGCGGCAAAGCGCCTGCACCTTACTCCCGAAGAGCTTGCCGAAGCGTGCCGCGGCACGTCCTTCCCGTTGAAGGGCGACGAACGTATAGTAATCTACCGGGCAAAAGAGGCGTAAGCATCTTTAAACAAAATTATCGCTTATTAAGTTAAGCAGAATGTAAATAGCTTGAACCGACTCCCAAATGGAGACTGAGCCCGCGCGCGCCGCAAAATAAGGCGCGCGCGGGCCTTTTTTTGCTCTGTAATCGGGTCATATTACACAATAAAACAAATAAATAAGTTAAAATTGCCGTCATTTTATTGTTTTTGACTGCCTGTCCGTGCTATAATTTAAATATGGATAAGGTGAGGATAAAGGCGCCCGCAAAGGTAAACTTTGCTTTGGGCATAACGGGCGAAAGCGGCGGGTTTCATATGCTCGACAGCATAGTGTGTACCATAGACCTGTTCGACGACGTCACCGTTGCAAAGCGGAGCGACGGAAGGGTGAATATAACGATGCGCGGAATGGGCAGCGAGAATATTCCGCCCGAGGCCAACAACGCCGTGCGCGCGGCCGAACTGTTCGCTGAAAAATACTCGACCGGCGGCGCCGATATAACCATAACAAAGCGCATACCTATGGGTGCGGGGCTTGGCGGCTCGTCTGCCGACGCGGCAGGCGTTCTGCGCGCTATGTCAAAACTGTACGGCAGGGGCGACGAAAAAACTTTGGGCGAGATTGCCGATATGGTCGGCTCCGATACCCGCTATATGCTCCGCGGCGGCTGGGCAAGGCTGCGCGGCAGGGGCAACGAGGTAGAGCCGCTCAAAAGCCGCCTTAAACTCAGCCTGCTCATTCTGTGTCCGCCGCTCGGCGTGTCTACGGCGCAGTGCTACAAGCTCTACGATGAATTGCCCGCAGAAAATCCCGCAGACTGTGCGGCGGCCGCTCTCGCAGCAGAGAGGGGCGATTTGTACGCGTTCTGTAAAAATATGCGCAACGCGCTGTATGCCCCCGCGGTGCAGATAAATCCCGACGTGCTCGCCGCCGTGCGCGATATCGAAGAGCTGGAACCTGTCGGCACCTGTATGACGGGTTCGGGCAGCGCAGTATTCGGCGTGTTCCCCGCAATGGCCGCGGCAAGGCGGGCGCTTGCAGATTACGGCAAAAAATTCAGGGCAATCTGCGCGGCAACTTATGTTCCCGCTTCAAAATAAAGCAGAAGCCCGCTGAACAAAAAAGCTGATGGTCGGGGCATATATGCGCCTTAATTGCGGCATATGTGCGCCTCAATTTAAATAAAAGCCTTAAATTCAAGGAGTTTTATATATGGCAGAGGAAAGATTCATCGACGACGACAAGGACAGAAAATACCGCATACGCATAAACGAGGCGGGCGAAGAAGAACTTGAAATTCTGGAAAACCCCGAAGAGGAGGAGCCGCAGGAGGAATCTTACGAAACGGGCCTTGAAATTCCCGAGTTTGAAGAGGACGACGAAGAGGCGGCAGATATGACGCCCGAACAGCTCTTCAAGGCGCGCAAAGCGCAGGAGGAAGAGCGCGCCGCTTCGATTGAAAGAGCGCAGGAGTTCATAAAGAAGGCGGAGGAACTTTATGCCGAAGGCAAGACGGAGTACGCCCTCACCTCGCTCGACTCCGCCCAGAAGGAAAATTCAGAGGCAGAGGGGATTTACCCGCTCAAACTTAAAATACTTTCCAAAAACTTCACCTCGCTTTCCAGGCTCGAAGAGTGCATAGACGCCGCCGAAGGGCACCGCGACTATTCTACCGTAGAGGAAAAGAGGGAGATTTCTGAAAAGTTCTCGCCCGTAATCGAGCGCGAGATTGAAGAGCAGAAGGCAAAAAACAAGGCTATGTATGCCGAAAACGAGGGCAAAAAGAGCGAGCGCCGCGTGCGCTTTAAGGCGCAGTTCAAAAAGTCTGTTCTTCACTTTGCGCTTGCGTTCGTGCCCTTTTTAATCTTCCTTTGCTTAGGCATAGGGTACAGCACCATAATGTTTGCAGACCGCGGCGGGCTGTACCTAATACTCACAATCGTGTTCTTCGGCCTTGCGGCGGCCGCGCTTCTCGCTTCTGTAATACTCTGCCGCCCGCTCGCACGCGACGCGCGCAGGCTGCGCGTAAACGAGCGCGACACGTCCACCGCGATAGGCAGGGCGTATATCGAAGGCGCCGACCGCGCAGGCAAGCTCGAAGAACTGTATTCGGCAATCTTCTTCAAGGGAACGGTGGTTTCGCAAAATCCCGTCTATGCGGCAGTGCAGGAGCAGGAAGAAGAATAAGTTTTTAACGTAAAACAAAGGCGCGCCGCGGACTTTTTCCGCGGCGCGCAAGTAATATCTGTAACATATTCCGCGCCCGCGAAATATGCCTGCGGCGCAGATTGGTGCGCATATATGCGCAAAATACGGAGTATAAACTATGCAAACCATATACTTTGACCACGCGGCCACAACGCCGCTCGACGGGCGCGTGCTCGCGGCTATGCAGCCCTACCTTACGGGGGAGTACGGCAACGCCGATTCTCGTTATTCTTTGGGCAGGCGCGCCGCCCTCGCCGTGCTTAAAGCGCGCGACAACGTCTCGTCGCTCATCGGCGGCAGCGGCGGCAACCTTTATTTCACTTCAAGCGGCTCCGAGGCCAACAGCTGGGCCTTGAAGGGCGTCTGCGCCGCAAATTTCGGTAAAAAGAACAGAATAATTCTCTCTGAGATAGAGCATCCGTCGCTTATAAAGGCGGCGGAAGATATGCATATTTTCGGCTTTGAAACGGAGCTTGTAAAGCCCGATAGTTTGGGCATAGTGCGGCCCCAATCTGTAAAAAATGCGCTCGACAAGGGCGGCGCGGCGTTCGTTGGCGTAATGGCGGCCAACAACGAAACGGGCGTAATTCAGCCCGCCGCAGAAATTTACGAAGTCTGCAAACAGGCGGGCGTGTTCTATTTCTGCGACTGCGTTCAGCTTGCAGGCAGTGCAGATTTTGCCTGCGACTTTGCCGACGGCATAAGTATATCCGCGCACAAGTTCTACGGCCCCAAGGGCGTGGGCGCGCTGTGGCTTAAAAAGGGCGCAAAAATCGCGCGGCTCATCTCGGGCGGACAGCAGGAGGGCGGCCTTCGCGGCGGCACCACAAACGTGGCGGGGGTGTGCGGAATGAGCGCCGCGCTCTCGCTTGCCCACAGCGAAATGGAAAAAAACAATGCCCGCGTGCGCGCCCTGCGCGATATGTTCGTATCTGCCGTGCTCAAAGAAATTCAGGGTACTTTCCTCGCGGGCGATAAAAACCGCCGCCTGCCGGGCAACGCAAACATAGGCTTTTCGGGCTGCCGCGGCGAACAGATTATGATAAAGCTCGATATGCGCGGCATATGCGTATCCACGGGCTCGGCGTGCTCTTCGGGCGCTTCAAAGCCCTCGCCCGTGCTGCTTTCGATGGGACTTTCGGAAGAGGAGGCCGCCTCGTGCGTGCGCTTCACCTTCGGCAGGGAAAACACCGAAGAAGAGGTAAAATCTGCCGTAAAAACCCTTGCGGAAGTCGTCGGCGAAATCCGTTCAATGCGGTAAATTTCTGCCCGTAGCGGTAAAGCAAGGCCTCGCGCCGCAGGCGCGCGGCTTTGCTTTATTGTTGTAAAGTAACAGCCGTGTTGCTTGCATATTTGTGAATTTTGCACAAATACCCGCCTTTTGGCTCCTGTGTGCCGCTAATGGCGCGATTTGTCACGAAATATTTGTTAATTTGCAAATTTTTAACAAAAATTGTTTGCTAATTTTATCTAAAAAATTTTTTAAAAAATTTGTATTATTCTGTTTACTTTTTTTCAGCGTTGATTATAATGGTAAATGTAATCGGTTGCAACAACCGTTTACATATCAATCAGCTCATCATTTTCCCCCTTATCATACAAAGGCGGCGCAAACTTCGGGTTTGCGCCGCCTTTGTCATTTCTGCCGTTTGTTTCTGCCTGCGCCTCGCGGCGGGCTAAATCACCGTGCACAGCGCGCACGCCGCAACCGTCGCCACAAGCGAGGAAAACAGCGATATCGCAATCGGCCGCATAAGGCCTTTTGTTTTCAGTCCCGCAAAATATATCGCCGAAACGTAGAACACCGTCTCTGACGAGCCGTAGCATACGCACGCGCAGCGCGCCTGGTAGCTGTCTGCTCCGCACTCTTCGATTATCTGCGTGAGGTAGGCAAGCGAACCGCTGCCAGAAAAGGGCTTAATGAGTATCAGTTTTGTAAGCTCTTCGGGCACGCCCAGAAAGCCGAACACGGGCGAAAGCGTTTCAATCAGCAGGCCGGAAAGCCCGCCCGCCTCGAACAGTGCGCACATCATAAACACCGCCGCAAGACAGGGCAGGAGTGAGAGGGTGAATTTAAGCGCGCTCTCTACCCCGCCCGAAAAGCTGTTGTATACGTTTACTTTCTTCACCGCGGCGTAGCCGAACACGGCTATGAACAGCGCGGGTATTATAAGCGCCATAATTATCCTTTCCTGCGGCCGCCTGCCGCGCGCGTCAAGGTCGTGCGGCTCGCGCCTTTGCCGATTCCGCGCCCCGCGCCCCGCTTTCTGCGCACCTTTACCAGCACTTTTTCGCTTATAGCGTACAAAAAAACTGACAGAGCAAGCGTTATAAACGAGCAGACGAGCGACGGCAGGAATATGTCGGCCGCGGCGGCGCTGCCGTAGCCCGCCCTCAAAGCTATCACGGTGGAGGGTATCAGCTGAAATCCCGCCGCGTTGATTATAAACAGCAGTTTCTGCGCGTAGGCGTTGCCTTCCTTTTCAAATTCTGCCATAGCCTTCACGGCGAACGGGGTAGAGGCCCCCGCGCCCAGAAGGTCGCAGGTTAAATTCATAGCCGCCGCCTCGCACGCCTCGCGGCTGTCCGTCTTAAAAATCTTCGCACACAGCGGACGGAACAGTTTTGCCGTCTTTTTTGTAATGCCGCTGCTTTCGGCAACGTTTGCAAGCCCCATCCACACGGCGTATACGCAGAACAGCGTAAGCGCAACCTGGGCGGCAGAGCGTGCCCCGCCGAGGAGCGAGCTCAAAAATTCTTCGGGCGCGGTCGCGGCGAGCAGGGCGGCGGATATTATAAATACGGCACAGAATACGGCGTTCATAAAATATTTATATTTGCGCGCTTTTTTTTATATGCCCGCCGTATAAGTTTTACTTTCGCCCGCGCTTGTGTTATACTTTTTTTGGAAAAAATAATGTTATATATGCGCGCATACACGCGCGCGTACCGCCCGCGCAGGGCGGATGGTGAGAGTATGGCAGAAAAATTTTACATCACTACGGCAATAACTTACACATCGGGCAAGCCCCACATAGGCAATACCTACGAAATTATTTTGACCGACGCGCTCGCGCGCTTTGCGCGTATGCAGGGCAAAGACGTGTTCTTTATGACGGGCACCGACGAGCACGGGCAGAAGATAGAGCTAAAAGCCAAGGAGAGGGGCGTGAGCCCCAAACAGTTCGTCGACGGCGTTGCGGCGGGCATACGCGATATGTGGAAGAGTATGGGCGTTGAGTACGATAAGTTCATCCGCACCACCGACGACTATCACGAGCGCCAGGTTCAGAAGATATTCAAAAAGTTCGTTGACCGGGGCGACATATACAAGGGCGAGTACGTGGGTATGTACTGCACCCCGTGCGAGAGCTTCTGGACCGAGAGCCAGCTCATAGACGGCAAGTGCCCCGATTGCGGCAGGGAAGTAAAGCCCGCAAAGGAATCGGCCTACTTCTTCAAGATGGGCAAGTATGCAAACAGGCTGGTGGAGCACATCTGCACCCACCCCGAATTCATAACCCCTGTGTCGCGCAAGCACGAAATGCTCAACAATTTCCTGCTCGCCGACGAATTCATAGGCAAGTCTGATAAAGAGCTTGCCGCCGCCGCAAAAGACGGCACTTTAAAGACCAAGTTGCAGGATTTGTGCGTTTCGCGCACCTCGTTCAAGTGGGGCATACCCGTAGACTTCGATGCAGGCCACGTCGTGTATGTATGGCTCGACGCGCTTGCAAACTATATAACGGGCATCGGCTACGACGTGGACAACCCTT
This sequence comes from uncultured Eubacteriales bacterium, assembly GCA_900549005.1. GTDB lineage: Bacteria > Bacillota > Clostridia > Christensenellales > Borkfalkiaceae > Coproplasma > Coproplasma stercorigallinarum. The sequence continues at coordinate 7,739 of URMT01000021.1, forward strand.
CCGAGCAGTTCAAAAAGCTGTGGCCCGCAGACGTGCACGTGGTGGGCAAGGATATAATAAGGTTCCACGTAATCTATTGGCCCATCTTCCTTATGGCGCTCGGCCTGCCGCTGCCCAAGCAGGTATTCGGCCATCCCTGGCTGTTGCAGGGCGGCGACAAGATGTCTAAATCGAAGGGCAACGTAATCTATGCCGACGACCTCGCAAAAATTTTCGGCGTAGACGCCGTGCGCTACTTCGTACTGCACGAAATGCCCTTCGACCAGGACGGCACAATCACGTGGGAGCTGGTGTGCGAGCGCGTGAACTCCGACCTTGCAAACGTTCTGGGCAACCTCGTAAAGCGCACCGTTTCTATGACCAACCAATACCTCGGCGGCACGGCGCAAAATACGGGCGCAAGCTGTGACCCCGACGCCGACTTCGAAGGCGTTATTGCGGGTGCTTACGCAAAAGTTGCGGCAAAGATGGCCGAATTCAGGGTGGCAGACGCCCTCGACGAGCTGTGGTCGCTCTTCCGCCGCGCAAACAAGTATATAGACGAAACCACCCCCTGGATACTCGCCAAGGACGAAGGCGGCAGGGCAAGGCTTTCGCAGGTACTGTATAACCTTCTTAAATCGCTCGACGAAGGCGCAAAACTGATTTCGCCCTTTATGCCCGCCGCCGCGGCAAAGATTGCCGCAGAAATCGGCTCCGTAGGCAAAAAGGAAGGCAGCTACACCGTAACCCAGACCCCCGAAACGCTGTTTGCGCGCATTAAGTTTGCCGACATAGAGCCGGAGATTGAAAAGATTGCCGCCGCCCAGCGCGCGGCCGCCGCTCCCGCCCCCGAAGAGGAGAAAGTGGAGAACATCACCATAGACGACTTTGCAAAGGTGCGTATGGTGGTGGGCGAAGTGGTTGCGTGCGAGCCCGTCAAAAAGAGCAAACTTCTGCACGAAACGGTGAACATAGGCAGCAGAACGATATCCGTTTTAAGCGGCATAGCCAAGCACTACACCGCCGAAGAGATGGTTGGCAAGAAGGTTATAGTTGTAACCAACCTTCCTCCGCGCGAGATGAAGGGCCTTATGTCCGAAGGTATGATAGTATGCGCCGAGGCGCCCGACGGAACGCTGAGCATAGTTTCGCCCGAAAAGGACGTGCCCGCAGGGAGCGTGCTTTCGTGACTGCTCCTGAAAGCGTGGGATATATCGACGTGCATTGCCACCTGACGGGCGGCGAGTACGGCGATTTGGACGGGCTTATAAAAAGAATAACGGACGCGGGCGTGACCAAGGTTATAACCGCGGGGTTCGATATTTCCTCGTCGGAAGGCGGCGCAGAGCTTGCCGAAAGGTACAGGGAAGTATATTTTACGGCGGGTTTTCACCCCACCGAACTCAAAAAATATAAAGAGGGCGACCTCTATAAAATACAGGCGCTGCTTTCGCACAAAAAGTGCGTCGCCCTCGGCGAAATAGGGCTGGACTATCACTACGAGGATACGAACAAGCCCTTCCAGCACGAAATGTTCGCCGCCCAGCTTGAAATTGCCTGCGGGGCGGGTATGCCCGTGCAGATACACAGCCGCGACTGCGCCGAGGATATGTACGCCTTTTTAAGCGAACGCAAAGCGCTTTTAAGTCACGGCGCGCTGCTTCACTGCTATTCGCACTCGGCAGAGCTCGCGCGCGAATTTGAAAAGCTGGGGCTGCATTTTTCCTTCGGCGGCTCGTGCACGTGGAATGGCAGCAAGCGCGTAAAAAAGGCGATAGCCGCCCTGTCGGATGGGAGCATACTCACCGAAACCGACAGCCCGTATATCGCGCCCGAAAGCATAAAGGGCGCCTTTCCCAACACCCCCGCAAGCATACCCGAAATCGCGGCCAAGATAGCCGAAATAAGGGGCGCGGAAGAAGGCAGGGTGAAGCAGCTTGCGTGGGATAACGCGCACGCGCTGTTCAAAAAATTATGTAACTGAAAAAACAGCGCCGCAAAAACCTTAAACGGCTTTCGCGGCGCTCTCTTTTGTAAGGCAGAGGCAGATTTGGGCTTGTTTCTGCCCCGCAAAATAAGTATGGGCGGCGGCGCCCGCATTATGCGCGCGGCGGCGCGCCTTCAAAGAGGAAAATTATGGAAGAAAACAAGGTAGGCGAGGTGCTGGCCTCGCAGGGGTTCAGGTTCAAAAAGCAGTTCGGGCAGAACTTTATAACCGATTCCAACCTGCTCGCTTCGATAGTCGACGGCGCGGGCGCCACAAAAGAGAGCACCGTCGTTGAAATAGGCTGCGGCGCGGGCACGCTCACCCGCGCGATTGCCGAACGGACTAAAAGGGTAATCGCCTTTGAAATAGATAAGGACCTGCGCCCAGTGCTCGCCGTCACCCTTGCGGGCGCCGAAAATGCCGAGGTGGTTTTCCGCGACTTTATGTCGGTGAATATGGAAGAGTTTGAAAGGGATATGCCGCCCTATATGGTGATTGCCAACCTGCCCTACTATATAACCACGCCCCTCGTTATGAAGTTTATCGAAGGGTCAAAAAAGTGCCTTTCGCTCACCGTGATGGTGCAGGAGGAGGTGGCGGAACGCTTCTGCGCCCTGCCGAACACTCCCGAATACGGCGCGGTTACGGCGGGAATAGCGCTGCGCGGGGTGTGTAAAATAATAAAGCGCGTGCCCCGCACGATGTTCCACCCCCGCCCCAACGTAGACAGCGCAGTGGTGCGCATAGACATAAAGGAGGGCAACGTCGCGGTAAACGACGCCGCAATGTACAAAAAGGTGGTGCGCGCCGCATTTCTGTCGCGCAGAAAGACGTTCGAAAACAATATAATGCAGACATTTAAAATAGGCCGCGAGCGCGCGAAAGAGCTGCTTTCTGCCTGCGGCGTACAGCCGCTTGCGCGCGGCGAACAGCTCTCCCCTGCGGAATTCGCCCGCATTGCAGATAAATTTTCTTCCGAAGGCATAAGCTGAAATCTTTTCAGGCCGCCTGCGGGCAGTTTGCCCGCAGGCGGCCGTATGCTTTTTACTGTGTCATTTCGACCAAGGGCGCAGCCCGCGTGGAGAAATCTCAAAAAACAAATCAATAGACAAGAGATTTCTCCGTTCGCTCATTGCATTCGCTCAGTCGAAATGACAATGGGGGGGTAAAGTCGCTCAGTTTCGGTTTCCCAAAGGGAGCCCTCCGCAAAGTAGCGGCGGCTTTGCTGCCTCACACGAAATGATGCTTGTTTATGAAATCGTTTTTTGTTCAGTCTGAATATCGTTGCAGTTCACCAAAATCAAACAATTTTTTTGACTTTTATAAAGTTCTATGCTCCGCGCCATACGCATAAATTATGGTGTAATAAGGGCGCGGCGGACTGCCCGCCAAAAATTTAGCGGAGGCATTAAATGAACCAGGAACTTGAATACGCCCAGATGCTCGAAGTGCCAGTCAGCACCGTGAGCGTGGTAAAAAAGAAGTCAATCTTCAAAAAGAAAAACACAAAGGACGACGAAGCGCTCAAAGAACAGGTGGTAGACAGCGTGAACGAGCGTATGGGCGACTACGTCTATTCCGAAGACCTCACCGCGCCTTCGGCGCCGCAAAAGGGTGCGTTTGCAACCACAATGTCAGACAGGTCGGGCAAAATTCTGGTGATAGAAATTGCCGCGGCGTGCCTGCTTGCCATAGGCATATTCCTCACCAACGTGTTTATGCCCAACAGCGCAATAAATTCCTTTATAACCGGCCTCACGGCAGAGGAGGTGACCGAGGCGGCTTATACCGACTTCGAGCTGTTCCCCGTGGTTTCAGACCTTTCCGACGCCGAAGTTTCTGTCTCCTCCACGGGCGTGATAACCTTCACCGACGACTGCGCCGTATATCCCGTGGCAGAGGGCGAAGTGGCTTCCGTAACCGAGCTTTCAGACGGCGGCTATTCGGTAGAGATTGCGCATACTTCGGTATTCCGCACTATAATCAGCGGGCTTACCGACGTGTATTATTCGGTGGGCGACAATGTTGAGGGCAACATCCCCGTAGGCCGCTCCGACGGTTCGCGCGAAATTACCGTTTCTATGTATAACGACGGCGAACTTTTAAACTGCTATACATTAAGCGGCACGCTGCCCGTCTGGAACTCGTGAAAATAAGCGTACACCCGCTGTTCTTTGCGGCGGGGATTGCGTGCGCGCTGTTCGGCGGACTGCCGATATTCCTGATATACACCCTGACCGCGCTTGCACACGAGTGCGGTCATATTTTTTGCGCGCACGGAATGGGCTTTTCGTGCGAGGGGATAAAGCTGATGCCGTACGGCGCCGCCGCCGTGTGCGAGATAGAGGGGATATCCCCGCGCGACGAAGTAAAGCTGGCGCTTGCGGGCCCCGCCGTAAACGCGGCGATATGTGTGTTTTTAGCGGGGCTGTGGTGGTTTTACCCCATAACTTACGCCTATACCGATACGGTTATGCAGGCAAACGCCGTAATGCTGGCAATCAACGTAATGCCCGCATACCCGCTCGACGGCGGCAGGGTGGCGCGCTGCGCGCTCGAAAAGTTTATGTCCGCACGCGCGGCAAACATAGTTCTGCGCTGTCTTGCCGTCGTCCTTGCGGGCGGCATTGCCTCGCTGTTCTTCTTTACGGATGCGGGCGTAAACTGTCTCGTCTTTGCGGGTTTTCTGCTCGTTTCGGCGTTCACAAAATCTGTGCCTGCAAGCAAAATATCTTTCGTAGGGGAAAGGCGCATAAAGCGCGGGCTGGAAATAAAGTACGTGCTTACGGACGGCAGTCTTACATACCGCCGCGCCATACGCTTTCTCGACGACAAAAAGTATGTGGTGTTCCGCACCGCGGACGGCCGCGAAATCACTCAGGATGAGCTGTTCGAAGGCTTTACATCCCGCGGCATATACGATAAAGTGTTCGGCGCAGACGACGGGGATAGCGTGAGCGGCGAAACGGAGAGCGCGGAAGAGAGCGAAGAGGAGAGCGAAGAGGAGAGCGGGGAAGAGGCTGACCTGTCATTTTTACCGTAACGAGCGCCCCATATGTCATTTCTATCAATGGTACAGCCCCGCACCTTTTTGTCATTGACGCGATTGCGCTTGTAAAGCGAACAATCGCTATTCCGTCGCTTCGCTCCTTACGACCGTAGCGCACGTCGTGCGCGAAGTGGAGAAATCTCAAAAAAATAAACAATATCGAGATTTCTCCGTGCGCTCCCTTCGGTCACTTAGTTTGCGGTTTCCCCAAAGGGAGCCCTCCGCAAAGTAGCGTCGGCTACGCCGCCTCACGCGAAATGACGGGGATGGCAATGTGTTCGCCTTCGGCTTACTTTGCTTGAAATGACACCAGAGTTTCAGTCACTTAATTTGCGGATAGTAGGCAGTGTATGGCAGAAAAAATGGCGGCAATTTGCCGCCATTTCCCATTTGAGCCTTTTTACTTGGCTCACTCACCCGTAAAAGCCTTTGGAAAATACTTCTTCGTCGATGTCCTTTTCAAGCACGCATTGAACGGCCCTTACGCCAAGGGTCACGCCGTTTTGGTAGGCCTTATATGTCTGCGAATAGTCGCAGTCCAGCTCAAATTCCTGCTTCTTTGTTTTAAGCTGCCTGCGCGTATAGGCATAGTGCCTTTTAAGGCAGCTTGCAGTGCCCGCCGCAGTGACGTACGGCAACACTTTTTTAATGCTGTCGCATACGGCAAAAGTGCAGGTAAGCACCTTTTCGCGCGACAATATCATACGCCTTACGCCCGCGCGGCGGCTCACGTACAGCCCCAGGTCCTTTTCGTATTTCTGGTGCAGAAAGGCTCCCCTGTGCGCGCCCTCGTAAGCCAGCACAAACGGATGTACGCAACTATCCAGCGCATAGTGCGTGGCCCAGCCCGCGCAGTAGGCGGCGTTTCCCTCTTTAAGCCTTTCAAACAAAATCTGCGGCTGTTCTCTGTGCAGCAGCCTGCCCGCGTTGTTCTTGTAGCTAATACCGTAAAAAAAGAATACGTCCCCGCCCTGCGCACCCAAAAGGTACAGCTCTTTGTCGCGCGCAATAATTTCGCGGTATCCCCCGCCCAGCGCAGAAAATATCTCTTCGGCGGCAATGTAGTGAGTAAAATAATCAGGCATATAACATATTATGCTCCGTTTGCGGCCTTATAAGTCACATATTTTCGCGCTTTGCGTAAAAAAGATATTGCTGCATATACCCCGCGTCGTCGCCGAACAGTTCGCAGAAATAGGCGTTTATCCTGTTCCTGTCTTTCAGCGTGCCGCCAAAGTCCTCGCGGTACAGCTTCTCTATCCACGTATCCACGGGAAAGCACTCCCTGCGCCCGAACCCGAAAAGGCTTATGCAGTCTGCAACCTTGGGCCCTATGCCTATGTACGTCAAAAGCTGTTTTTTGAGCTGAGGAGTGGGCAGGGGGAACAGGTGGTCTATGCCCTCTGCGGCAATTCTTTCCGACGTGGCGGCAAGGTAGGCGTCGCGGTAGCCCGCGCCCAGTTGTTTATAAAATTCTGCGCCCTCTTTTGCCATTGCGCCCGCCGAGGGGAAGGCATAGTATTTTTCGCCCATAAATTCGCGCTCTTCGCCCAGCGCGCGGCATATGCGCTCTATTATTCCCTTTATCCTCGGTATGTTGTTGTTCTGCGAAATTATGAACGAAAATATCATCTCTTCGGCGTCCTGATTGAGCAGTCTCAGTCCTGCGCCGCGCTCTGCCCCGCGCGTTAAAAGGGGCACGCCGAAACTTCTCGCCCTTTCGTTGATTGCGGCATAGTCCCGCCCCAAATCAAAGAATTTGTAAAAATAACCGCCGTCGTCGCACTCTATAAAGGTGCTGTTTTTCTGCGTGTATATGTAGCACGCCTTATCGCGCGAAAAAACTTTGTAACCCTCTTTAAAGGGCGCAAAGCGGAAAATCTGTCCGCATTCCAACGTGTCGCGCGCGTTCAGCCAGCGCGCGTCGCATTCCAGCCTGTCCATAATTTATCCTCTGTAAAAAACTTCGTTCAACAAAATTTTACCACCCCTGCAAAGGCTTTGTCAATGCAGGGGCGTGTATTTTTGCGCGGTGAGGCCGCCATATCGCACCGCGGCAAAAAATTTATAATAAAATAACTTTTAACGCAGATAATATGTGTATGAACACGGTGGAAGAAAGCGTAAAAAAAGTAAAGGACGTGCTTGTTTCAGCGGACGTAATAACCTATCCTTTCGCCTCGGTCGCGGGCAAAAAATTCTGCCTGGTGTACGTGGACGGACTGGTTGAAAAGCCCCAGCTCGGCGAACTTGTGGTAAAGCCGCTTGCCGCGGCAAAAAAGGACGCCACGGCGGACGACGTGCGCCCCGTGCTCGCCTCGCCCGAGGTGAAGGAGAGCGACGACTTCAAAACCTGCATAGATGAAATTTCTTACGGCGCTGCCGTGCTGTTTATTGACGGCGAAAGCACGTTTTTTATAATAGGCCTCACCAAGCCGCCCGGAAGAGCTGTTGCCGAACCTCCCACGCAGATTGCCGTAAAGGGCCCGCGCGAGGGGTTTACAGAAGATTTGAAGGTAAACTGCGCGCTGGTCAGGAAGCGCCTTAAATCAGAAAAACTGCGTATGGATACCGTGCGCACGGGCAGAAGGTCAGATACGGCCGTCACCGTGTGCTATATAGACGGCGTGTGCGACCCCGATATACCAAAAAAACTCAAAGAGCAAATAGGGGGTACCGAGCCCGACATAGTCGCCGACTCGTCATACGTGGGCAGATTCGTGTCGTCGCGTCCGCGCTCGCTCTTCAAGCGCTGCGGCACGTGCGAAAAGCCCGATATATTCTGCGCCAAGCTGAGCGAGGGCAGGGTGGGTATGATTGTGGACGGCTCGCCGATAGCCGTAACCGTGCCCTATATGCTGGTGGAGGATTTTCAGTCGTCGGAAGATTATTACATCTCGTCGTACCGCGCCAGCATACTCCGCTTTCTGCGTGCGGTGGCGGTGCTTGTGGGCGTGCTCCTTCCCGCAATGTATGTGGCGGCTCAGCTCTTCAAATTGCAGCTCATTCCCTTCAAACTGCTCCTCAATATATCAAGTTCTGTGTCTGGCCTGCCGCTTTCGCCGAGTATAGAGATGTTTTTAACGCTCTTCGTGCTGGAAGTTTTAAACGAGGCCTCTATCCGTATGCCAAAGTACGTGGGGCTGGCGATATCCATAGTCGGCGCTCTGGTGCTGGGCGAAACGGCAGTTACAGCGGGAATAGTGTCCACTCCCGCGATAATTATCGTCGCCTTTTCCGCCATATGCCTGTATGTTGTGCCCGACCTCGTCGAAACCACAACCACCCTGCGCTGGATATTTCTTATAATCTCGGGCAGCATAGGCACGTTCGGCATAGTGTTGTTTGCGGCGTTTTTATTGTGCTACCTCGTAACCGAACAGGCTTACGGCGTGCCGCTCACGGCGCCCTTTTCGCCGCTTGTCGCGCACGATATGTCAGACGGGCTTTTAAAGCGCGATATGTACGCCCTTTCAGAGCGCCCCAAGGCGCTGCGCAGCAAAAATAAGGTGCGGCTTAAACGAAAAAACAAACAAAAATAACGGCGTGTGCGCACCGCATAGGGGTGGCGCGCACACGCAATACGGGAGGTAAAAAAACGGAATGAAGGCAAAACTTTGTACGCGGCAGGTATGCTTTATAATGTTTGCGTATTCTGCGGCGGGAAAACTTTTAATGCTGCCCGCGCTTCTGTCTTACTACTGCGGCCCCGACCTCGTCTTTCCCGCGCTTGCAATCTATTGCGTGCAGATTGCCGTGGTGTGGGCGGTGGCTTACGCCTGCTCAAAGACGGACAGAACATTTTTCGGAATGCTCGAAGATACGTTCGGCAAAGTTGTTTCAAAAATTTTTGCCTGGCTTTTCGCGCTGTTTTTCGCTGCGTGCGCGCTCCTTCCGATGCTCGAACAGAAGCTGTTCGTCCAGTCGATTTTCTACGACACCATTCCGTCGCTTATAACCTTTCTGCCGTTCTTTATTCTCTCGGTATACGTCGGGGCAAAGGGGCTCAAAAATGCAGGCAGGGTGGCCGATATCGTGCTTCCGCTCTTTTCGGCGGCGATGTTGGTGCTTCTTATAATGTCGTTCGGCGAATGTAATTTCAGCTGGCTTCTGCCTGTTTTAAAAACGCCCGCAAACAGCCTTATAACGGGCGGCGGATTTGCAATGTATAACTTTGCCGACGGCGCGGTAATGCTTATGCTTGCGGGCAGGTTCAAATACAGAAGGGGCGACGCGGCAAAAATAACGATATCGTATGCCGCATCGGCGCTGTTCGTACTGCTGTTTCTGGCTGTTTTTTATTCCATATTTTCCTCGCTTGCGCCCGACCAGTATTTTGCCGTAAGCAAAATAGCAATATTTTTCAGCGCGCTTTCGCTCGTGGGAAGGGTAGATTTGATTGCCGTCTATACGGTGGAACTGTGTATGCTTTTTGCGCTCATTCTATATATTCAGCTGAGTGTGACGTGCATATGCGGCGCGCTTGAAAAGGAACAGACGGAGGGCAGAAACGTGCGCCCCGCGTCTGCGGTGGCGTCGCTCGCAATAAACGCCGTTCTGCTCGCGCTCGTGGTGGTGTTCAACAACAGCTATCTCGTAGTGCAGGCGGTGTACGGCAGGTATCTGTGGGCGGTTTTCCTCGTGTTCGCGTTCGTTCTGCCGCTCCTTGTCTGGGTGCTGAAAAAGAGGAGCAAGCCGTCGTAAACTGCCTGAACGGATTTTTTAATCGGCTGGCGGCGTAGGCAGAATAGGACTGGCGGCGTAGGTGGTATACGGCGCGCGGCGCAAACGCGGCGTAGCGCGGAATTATGCGGCGCGGCGGTAATTTTCCGCGCCGCGCGCCCTTTGCAAAAAAAACTGCGCATATGCGCATTTTACATAATTCAGGCGGTCGGATTGTTTGAATTCGTGCGGCTGCCGCGGAGGGGCTATGTCAAGGTCGACGCTGATGCAAAAAGTGGCAAAGATTGCCTTCATACTTTTGACGGTTGCAATGCTGTTTCTGCTCTTTTCCAACGACTTCGGCCTGGTGGATATCCATAAGGCCTCGATAGTGGTCGCCGTGGGCGTGGACGTAACCGAATCGGGCTACGAGGTCACGGCGCAGGCCGCCGTTCCCACTCCCGCGCAGGGCGAGGGGAGCGCCGCATATACACAGGTCACGGGCGAGGGGGTCACGGTGGCGGAGGCGGTGGACGATATTAACGCCAAAACGGGCTTTTACCCCAAACTGGCATTCTGCAACCTGGTAATTCTGGGCGAAAACTGCAAAGACAGCGGCCTTTTCACCGTGCTGGACTATTTTTACCGCAACGACTATGTTCCGCTTACCGCGCTTGTGGCTATGTGCCGCGGAAGCGCAAAGGAGCTTTTGGGACAGAAGCCTGCCGACGGCGGAATGTCGTCTTCGGCAATCCAGCGCGCTATGAGCGAGGAGCTCAAAAATTCGGCGAACGCCTCTACCATAAATTTAAAACTGCTCGCACAGGATGCAAATTCCCCCTCGGCGTCGGCGTATATGCCGTTTATCGAGTCTTCGCAGGGCGGAAGCGGCGGCGCGACTACTGCCTCATCGGGCGGCTCGTCGGGCAGTTCTTCGGGCAGTTCCGGCGGTCAGTCAAAGAGCGGCGGAAATTCTTCCGCCGAGTTCACCTGCCGCACAACGGCGGCCTTTTTTAGCGGCGGCTTTATCGGCGTGCTGGACGAAGAGCAGGCATTCGCCCTCAACCTTATGCGCAGTCAGATTCGCCTTGCCATAGTCAACGCCGTTTACGAGGACGTGGATTATACCGTCGGGCTAAAAAACAATTCCTGCACTATGCAGATGGCGGTGGAGGAGGGCGCTCCCGTGCTGACGGTGCGCTATCGCGCCCTTGCAAACGTGCAGTCATCCAAAAGCCGCCCCGCGGCGGAAGGCAGTGCAAATTCGCACCTGGTGGACGAGGGCGTGCTTAGGGCGGTTTCCGGCGAAATAGAGGAGCGTATGCGCTCGCTCGAAAGTTTCTGCACGCAGAACGGCTGCGACCTGTTCGGCGCCGAAAGAATGCTTTATCAGCGCTTTTATTCCGATTATCAGCTTTTAAAGGGCGGCGTTCTGCCCGTTCTGAAAGTAAAGTACGATATAAAAATAAGCAGCGTGCATTAAAGTGTTGTTTTATTTCGCAATTAAAACTTATCATAATCCCGCATTTTTGTATATAAAATACTGCAAAATCTTAAATTGGAGCAAATAAAACTTTGCGATAGAATAAGGTGCGGACGGCATTTGCCGTCCGCACCTCTTTCTTTCGGGAAAAGATTTTGTTTTTGCCCGTCTGCGCCGCGGCCGTTTATTCGCCGCTTTGGCTTTCTTCTGCCTGTTCGGTGGCGCTGTCGCCTTCGGTTTCCGCTATGGCGTTGCCGCAAAGTTTTTCTGCCGCCTCGGCAATCATCGCGCATTCCAGCTCGGTGGCGCTGCCGCTGTAAGTTTCTATTATTTCGGCAATCTTATCTTTCAGTTCGTCGCCTTTCACGTCTTCGGCCGCCCCGGCAATTTTTTCGGCACATTGCTTTTTGCTGTCCTCGGCCACCAGGCCGTCAAGCATCTCTTCAATGGCGCCGTCGGCGCCGTCCGCGCTTCCTCCGCCAAAAAATTTGTCTGCCAGAATACACAACAGCACCGTAAGCGTGCCCACCGAAAGCCCGTGTTCGCTCACGGAAGAAAGGTTGCTGAATATGTACAGCGCATCCTGCTGTAAAATACTTTCGTAAATTACATACATTGCAGTCCCCGCAAGGTAGGCAATCACGGTCACCGCTCTCGGCCTGTCTTTCAGCAAAAATCTTTTAATCAGCGCGCAGATTGCGGCGTTTGCAAGCGAAATAAGCACAACGTCAAGCCCGTAGCCCGAAATAAGTTCATAAAACTCCATAATACGTTACGTCCTCTCCTTTAAAGGGGGAACATATCGCAGATGTCGCGCATAAGCCCGCGCCTTGCGGCGCGCCGACGCAGTAAGTGGCGTATTGCGTGTTTAATTATACTTTGTTACCCCCTTTTTAATATTACTTCTTTCACCCGACGGTTATTTATAACGCGCCGCCCGCCCTTAAAAACGCCAAAATTAAAAATAAAACTTGGCAAAATTTTTATAATTTTCACATAAAAACCTTGACTTGAAAACGGCGTGGGTAGCTTTCAATTTTAGGTTTCTCCACTCGCTTACGCTCGGTCGAAATGACAGCGGTACAACAAGGAGAGGTTTTGTCATTTCGACTAAGGGCGTAGCCCGCACGGAGAAATCTCTTATGTGTTATTTTTTTCAGCGGTAAAGCGCAAGGCGGGCGGTTTTTCGGCCGTCAATTTTTTAAGAGCGCGCCCCGCGTTTTTGTTTGCAAAACGCGGGGCGCGTATGTTAAACTTATTGCTATGAGAATGCACAGAAAGGATAATCTTGAAGCGCGCCTTCTGGCGTGCGCCGACGTGATGACCGCCGCCGACCTCACCGAAAAGAATATGAAGGTTGCGGCGCAGATGAAGGACTATATCAACTTTGCTACGGTCTTTGGTAATTCTGCCCCCGTCCACCTTGAAATAGGCTGCGGCAAGGGCGGCTTTGTATGTGGAATGGCGCGCCTTCATCCCGATATAAATTTTGTGGCGGTGGAGCGCGTTTCAAACGTAATAATCACCGCGTGCGAGGCGGTAAAACAGCAGGGCATAAAAAACGTACACTTCATAAACTGCCCCGCCGAAGTTCTGCCCCGATACATAAGGGAGGGGAGCATACAGCGCATCTACCTCAACTTTTCCGACCCTCTCCCCAAGCTCGGCTACTCGTCCCAGCGCCTCACCAACCCGCGCTTTTTGGGTATATATAAGGCTATGCTTGCAGAGGGAGGGGAGCTGTGGCAAAAGACTGATAACGAGGCGTTCTTCGAATATTCCTTGCAGAGCTTTGAAGAGTGCGGCTGGACGATGAAGGATGTCTGCCGCGACCTCGCCGCGCACCCCTTTGCGGGCAATGTTGTAACCGAGCACGAAAAAAAGTTTATGGAAGAGGGCCGCAAAATTTTCCGCGTCGTTGCGGCGCCCTGAATTTTGTGCGGCGTTCCCGAAAGTGTGTTTGATTGCTTTTGAGTTGTCAGTGTTGATTGATTTCGTGTTGTCATTGACGCGCGTGCGCGAGCGAAGCGCTGCTCTGCCGAGGCTCCCGAAGGGAAACGGCAGATGAACGTA
>URMT01000022.1 GCA_900549005.1 uncultured Eubacteriales bacterium
AACGTTTGCAAGGCGGGTTTCCCGCCGCCGCAAGACACAATTTGCTGCGGTAGCAGGCTCACCAAAGGGGGAATTGCCCCGATTATATAAAATGAGAGCCTCAAAAAATCGGGGCAAGGGGGAGCTGGCTCCCCAAAAAATCACGAAAATTTTACTGCGACACCAGCAGTAAAATTTTGTGAAGAGGTTATTTTTTATGGAAATCAACGTAGACGAAAACGTTCACTTTCAGGCACTCAACAGAATAGTGCGCGAAAGCAAAGATTCAGACATAACCATAAGCGGCTGCGTAGGCCAGCGCTACATCGCCGACGGGCTTTCGGGCAAGCGAATAGTAATCAACGGCGTTCCCGGCAACGCGCTCGGCGCGTATATGAACGGCTGCGAAGTAATCGTCCACGGCAACGTGCAGGAGGCCACGGGCGATACTATGAACGGCGGCAAAATAATCGTGTACGGCAGCGCGGGCGACGCCACGGGCTACGCTATGCGCGGCGGCAGAATTTATATCCGCGACAACACTGGATATCGCGCGGGCATTCATATGAAGGCATATATGGACTTCAAACCCGCAATCGTCATCGGCGGCAGGGCGGGCTCCTTCCTCGGCGAATATCAGGCGGGCGGCGTGATAGTAGTGCTCGGGCAGAATACCGACGGGCTTCCCATAATAAACAACTTCTGCGGCACGGGTATGCACGGCGGAGTTATGTATCTGCGGTGCGACAACATTCCCCGTTCCCTTCCCCGCCAGATAGCGACGGAGCGCAAATGGGGCGCAGATATAGCCGAACTATGCGAGCTTGTGCGCGACTGGTGCAACTATTTCCCCGAATACGACGCCGAAAAACTGCTTGCCCACAACTTCTTCGTTCTCACGCCCAACAGCGCCAACCCGTATAAGCAGATGTATACGAACAACTAAAAGAGTTCACGAATTTTTCGTGCGGGCCGCGCCCGAAAAATTCCGTGAGATTGAGAAACTAAGTTTCTCTGGCGGCATAGTTAAGGGCCCACTATTATAGAAATGCCGCCATTCACTTTAAGTAGAGCCTGCTTTCGCAGCAAATGCTGTCGCGCTGGCGCAGGGACGAATGAGCCATTTCATAGCACAACGGACACCCGTTGTGCGTGGCGAAATGAGATGAGCAAACGCATATGAAGGCGTTTGCGGTGCCCGCGTGAGCAAAGCGCTACTCTGCCGAGGCTCCCGAAGGGAAACGGCAGATGCTGCAAGTTGTTTACCTTATTGCAGCCGAGACCCCTGCTTGCAACTTAATTTTATTATATAGCGTAATTTTTGCTATGTCAATTATATTATGCAGATAAATTTTTACATATTCGGTAAAAACCTGCGGGGTCTTTATTGAATTATATAAACTTGCCGGTTATGCTTAAAGGGCAGGCGGCAATCTGCCCGGGAGTTCCGCACGCAACTATCCTGCCGCCCGCGTCCCCGCCGCCGGGGCCCATATCTATCACATAGTCGGCATTCCTTATCACGTCGAGGTCGTGTTCTATCACCACTACGGTGGCGCCGTGGTCAATCAGCGTCTGGAACACGCCCGCAAGCGTCTTTACGTCGAGCGGGTGCAGGCCGATAGTAGGTTCGTCGAACACGAATACGCTGCCCTGTTGCGCCCTGCCCATCTCGCTGGCGAGTTTAAGCCTCTGCGCCTCGCCGCCCGAAAGCCCCGGCGTCTCTTCGCCGAGGGTAAGGTATCCCAGCCCCAGCGCCTCCAACACTTCAAGCCTTGCGCGCACCGCGCCCAGGTCGCGGCAGCAGTCCGCCGCCGTGTGCACGTCCATTGACATAAGGTCGGGCAGAGAATACCTGCCGCCGCTCTTCGGGCTGTAAGTCACCCTGCGCGCGTCCGATGAGTAGCGCGTGCCGCGGCATTCGGGGCAAGGAATGTCCACGTCGGGCAAAAACTGCACGTCGAGGCTGATTTCGCCCGTGCCGTCGCAGACGGGACAGCGCAGTTTGCCCGTATTGTAAGAAAAGTCGCCCGCCTTGTAACCGAGCGCCTTGGCTTCGGCCGTGCGGGCAAAAATTTTGCGCAGTTCGTCGTGCACGTTTGCGTAAGTGGCCACGGTGGAGCGCACGTTTATGCCTATGGGAGTGGCGTCGATAAGTTTTACCTGCTCTATTCCCTCCGCCTCTATACCGCGCACGTGCGCGGGCCGCTTAGCGCCCTTTATCCGGCTTTCCAACGCGGGAATGAGGCTTTCGAGTATCAACGTCGTTTTACCCGAGCCCGAAACGCCCGTAACCACCGTAAGCCTGCCCTTGGGTATATCGGCTTCGAGCGGTTTTACGGTGTGAATTGCGCCCGTTGACAGGCGGATATGCCCGAACGAAAACATATCCTTTTCTTCTGCGCGCGTGCGCAGTACGTTCTTTGCGCCCTCGCGGAGGAAGGGGCCTATTCTGGAACGGCTGTCGCCCGTAAGCTCCTTTACCGTGCCCTGCGCAATCACCGTGCCGCCGTCGGCGCCCGCCCCGGGGCCCATTTCGATTACCCAGTCGGAGACGCCGAGAATCTGCGTGTCGTGGTCTACGAGCACTATGGAGTTGCCGTCGGCAATCAAATCGCGCATCACGCCGACGAGGCCGACTATGTTTGAAGGGTGCAGACCTATCGAAGGTTCGTCGAGCACGTACAGAACGCCCGTAGTTCTGTTGCGCACCGCGCGCGCGAGCTGCATACGCTGGCGTTCGCCAGTGGAGAGCGTGGCCGAGGCCCTGTCCAGCGAGAGGTATTCCAGACCCAAATCTATCAGCCGCCGCGCCGCCGTGCGGAAGGACTGGCAGATGCTTTCTGCCATCGGCCTCATCTCTTCGGGCAGGCCGGCGGGGACGCCGTCCACCCAGGCAGAGAGGTCTTTGAGGGTCATTTTGCACGCTTCGGCGAGGTTTATGCCGCGAAGGAGCGGTTTGCGGGCGCGGGCAGAAAGGCGCGTGCCGCCGCACGCAGGGCAGACCTCCTGCTTCAAAAATTTTTCCACGCGCTTCATACCGCTTTCGTCCTTCACCTTTGAAAGGGCGTTTTTAACGGTATATACCGCATTGAAGTACGTAAAATCGAGCTCGGCAAGTTCGTTGGTGTTCTTTGAATGGTAGATAATGTGCTTCTTTTCGGCAGGGCCGTTGAAAACTATGTCCCTCTCCCTTTCCGTAAGCTGATTGAACGGCACGTCGGTGCGCACGCCCATCGCCCTGCAAACGTCTATCATTATCGCCCACATCAGCGAATTCCAGGGCGCTACGGCGCCCTGTTCTATGGTAAGGCTTTCGTCGGGGACGAGGGTATCCATATCAACGGCGCTCACCACGCCCGTGCCGCCGCATTCGGGGCAGGCGCCCTGACTGTTGAAGGCAAGTTCCTCTGCCGAGGGCGCGTAAAATTTTTCGCCGCAGACGGGGCAGACGAGCTCCTGTCCCGCCGCCACAGCTAAGGTGGGTGCGAGGTAGTGCCCGTTGGGACAGCAATGGTTTGCGAGACGGGAATACATAAGGCGCAGACTGTTTAAAAGTTCGCTGCCCGTGCCGAATGTGCTGCGTATGCCCGGAACGGCGGGGCGCTGGTGCAGCGCGAGCGCGGCGGGAACGTAGAGTATTTCGTCCACGTCGGCCCCGGCCGCCTGAGTCATACGGCGGCGGGTGTAAGTTGACAGCGATTCGAGGTACCTGCGCGAACCTTCGGCGTAGAGCACGCCGAGCGCGAGCGAAGATTTGCCCGAACCCGAGACGCCCGCAATGCCGACTATTTTGTTGAGCGGCACGTCTGCATCAATATTTTTGAGGTTGTGAACGCGGGCGCCGCGTATTTCTATTTTATCCGGTCTGTTGTCCATAGCACATTCTCCTTTGACCCTATACTGTAAGGGATTAATACGAACCTGATTTAAAGCGGGGATATCGCGACAATAGCTGTGTTAAACCCCTTGAACGTGCCACCGGGCACGCCCTGCGGGCTTTGCCTTGCTCTTGTACGCAATCTGCCCGCTTTAAATTGCTTTGCACCTTTAAACAGCGCATTTTGCGTTGAATTGGCGCGACAGACGAAGCGGCAATACCCACTGCGGTATTGCAATGAGGATGAACGCCAAGGCAGCGAAAGTCGGAGCCTTGAATTCTCAAAACAGCGGACACCCGCTGTTTTGCAAGGCGAGATGAGTGAGCGCATATGTGGGCGCGAACGGTGACCGAGCAAGGCGGTTTATTCACTGCTCGCCTTGCGAGAGCGTTTAAAGGCTGGTTCGTTTTATTCCCTTACAGTATGCCGCACAATTCGGAATACTTATTCTTCAAATAATTTATATAGTAATGCGGGTCGAACGGCGCGCCGCAGGCGCCTTCGAAAATTTCTGCGGGGTCTTTGGAAGAGCCGTATTTGTGTATCTTATTTTTGAGCCACGCCGCAATCTTGCCTACGTTTTCCTCGCCCATAGCGGAATACACGTCGAAATCTTTGCCCATAGCGTCGAGTATCTGCGCAGCATACGCAGAACCAAGAGCGTATGTGGGGAAATATCCTATGTTGCCGCCGTACCAGTGCATATCCTGCACCACCCCCTTTCCCGCGTCGGGCACGTCAAGCCCCAGATATTCCTTATACTTAGCGTTCCAGACCTCCTCCGCATTTTCTTCGTCCACCGTTCCTTCAAACATAGCTTTTTCCATTTCGTAACGGATAAGCACGTGCAGGGGATATGTAAGCTCGTCTGCCTCGGTGCGGATAAAGCCCGCTTCGGCGTGGTTTATGTAATGCACGAAGTCGTCGCACGTGACCCCTTCCAGCTCCTCTTTGAAGATATCTTTGAGTACGGGGAAGTGCCTCTGCCAGAACTGCCTGCTTCTGCCCACGTTATTTTCGAAGAAGCGCGACTGGCTTTCGTGCAAGGCCATAGACGCTCCGCCGCCCGACATCGTATTCTGCAAGTCGTCTGAAACCTGCAATTCGTAAAGGGCGTGTCCCATCTCGTGTATGGCGCTGAAAATGGCGCTTGCAAGGTCGTTTTCGTAGTAATGGTTAGTGATGCGCACGTCGCAGTTGCCGTTGTTGTTGGTGTAAGGGTGCTCGCTTTCGCCCATCTTTGTTTTATTTTTGTCGAACAGCATCACTTCGCCCAGATATTCGCAGAATTTTTTCTGCTTTTCTATGGAGAATTTGCGCGTTCTGAAAGCGGGGTGTACGGGCTTCTGCGAATCGAGCACGCGCCTTATGAAGGGCACAAGCTCGCGCTTTATCAGCCCGAAAAATTCGTCGTATTTTTTGGCGGTCATACCCTTTTCGTATTCGTCTAAAAGCACGTCGTAGCCCTTCAATTCGTCGGTCTGCTCCCACTCGGCATATTTGCGGTTATAGGAGATTATGCTCTTCAAATACGGCTTTACGGGCGCGAAGCTGCCCGAAGTTTTGGCCTCGACAAATTTTACGGGATAACATTCAAGCAATACGTTCTGATAAGCAAGGTACTCCTCCTTGGGAATTTTTGCCAGCTTGTCGGTATCCCTCTTTACACCCTCTATCTCGTGCCGCAAAACGGGGTCGAGGTCGGCGCGGTTTTCATACAGAGTATTTATGCTGTTCATATATTTTTTGCCCGTGCGCAGCTCGTACTCCATTGCCGAAAGCTCTACGAGCTGTCCGTTGCGGTAGGGCTTTGCCGCGGGAGGCATACTCTCTTCCTCCCAGCCGTTAAGAAATAAGGCAAGGCCAAGGGCACGGAGCCTGCGGTTGACCTCTTCGTATGTCTTTTTTGCACGCTTTGCCGTATTGTTCATTGCAGCAATTCTCCTTTTAAAAATTTCAGTTTAAATTATATCACCGCAACGGGCCGCGCGCAAGTAAAATTTTTAAAGCCTGCGTAAAGTCCGCATCGGCTTGAACTTCGGGTGAATTTTTGGTATAATACAAAAAAAGATAAGGTGATTTATGAAAGAGCTTGATTTTTTAAACAGAAAATGGGTATGGACGAGGGAGACCCGCGGCTTTGCCGCGGAGGACGGTAAAATATCCGTCGTCACGGCGCCGCACACCGACCTGTGGCAGCGCACCTACTACCACTTCCGCAACGACAGCGCGCCCGTGTTGCAGACGGCGACCGACGAAAAATATTTTTCGTTCACGGTAAGGGCGCGGTTTGAAGGCAGGCAACGCTTTGACCAGTGCGGCGTGGTTGCCTACTTCGACAGCGAAAACTGGATAAAGGCTTCGTGCGAGTACGAAGACGGCATCTTTCAGCACCTTGGCAGCGTTGTGACGGTGAACGGATATTCCGACTGGGCGACCACCGCCATTGACGGCAGGGTGAAAGAGGTCTGGTACAGGCTTAGCCGCAGGGAGGACGACTTTTGTGTAGAGTGTTCTTTCGACGGCGTAAAGT
Organism: uncultured Eubacteriales bacterium; assembly: GCA_900549005.1. Taxonomy (GTDB): domain Bacteria; phylum Bacillota; class Clostridia; order Christensenellales; family Borkfalkiaceae; genus Coproplasma; species Coproplasma stercorigallinarum. Next base: position 6,394 of record URMT01000022.1, read on the forward strand.
TCACGCAGATGCGCATCTGCCATATGCCGAAGGCCACGGGCAAAGTTCCGTTCGGCATATATGCGTGCAGTCCCGAAGATTCCTCCTTTAAAGCGACTTTCGATAAATTTGAAATCGGCGAATGTAAATGGACGGCGCACGTCGGCCAGCCGCCCGACGAAGAAGTATAAATTTTTGCGCGATTTTACATAAATTATTCCACGCATAGTACTGCACAATCTATTTGTTAATTGATTTCTGATAAGTAAACAGCTGGGGCAGAAGAAAACTTCTGCCCCAGCTGTTTACACTATTTTTATCCCCATACCCTGTAAAAAACAGGCTTGATGAACTATACAATCTTACCCGACGATTTTTAAGTCGAACGCCGCCTTTGTTTTCAGCAGGTAAATATGCGATTACTTTATTTACCCCCTTTTATTCAGTTCACGGATTGTGCTTATAATTCTGCGGATTGGTTTGCAGGCCGTTCAAATCGGGCGTGCCGCTGATATATCCGCCTTGCGGCCCTGACGACTGAGCAGGATTTTGCAAAGCCGAAGGCGCGGGAGACGGGTTACCATAAGGCACTGCGGAAGGGTTGCCGTAGGGCGCCGTTACAGGGGCGGGCACATAGCCGTACACGGGGTCGGCGGTAAGAGGTTTGCCTGTTACCCCGTCAATCGGAATTACGGGAACGCCCGCAGGAATTCCGAATTCTGTTGCAACGGGCAGCCCCGAGGCGGGGTCCACCGCTATCGGGCCTACGTAAGGCGCAGGGTTCTGCCCCAACGGAGCGGCGTTCACATAGCCGCCGCCCGTCTGAATGTGCTGGACTTCGGAATGGGTACGCATCCTTTCGGCAGAGAGCGAATAATCGGGCGGCATAGTCACGCCGTAATCTTCGGCACGCACAATCTTACTGAATCCGCCGTCGTCGGGCAGGTCGAAATCGTCCTCCACCTCGCGCCGCTTAGCGCGCCTGTGGGTTACGATTATGTAAACAGCCAGCGCAACGCACAATAAAAGCAAAAACGCAAGTATGACGATAATTGCCACTTTCCAGCCCATACTCCACACGGGAGCAAGCATTAAATTTGCCATAATTCAACCTCCGTAACAGCCGCCACTACGTATTTTTTGCAGTGCGTTTGCCGTTTTAAGGAACCTTGCAGGCAATGGGCGGGCGGCGGACACGCCGCCCGCCCATTGCCGTACATATTTGTTTGTAAGTTTTTATCAGTTGCCGCTGTCTTGCAACGACCACACAACCGCGCCTGCTGCGGGGTACTGCGTGTTAGTAACTTCCATAAGCACTATGTCGGCACCGCTGCCTACATTGCTCAAACTGTTTGAAGCCGCAACATAGATGTAGCCGTCTGTGGTTACGTAAGAAACGCCGTTTGCAACCATATTTTCATCCCAATCGCCTGCCGCTATGCGCCATACGTAGTACTTATCGGCGTGGCGCACGTCTTCGGGCGCACCTTCCGCGGTGGAAGTATTTTCAGCTTTAAACGTAAGCGTTGTGCCGCTCGGATTGCCATAGCGGTGAACGATATTGAACAGATTTACGGTTGCCTGAATAGATGTATTTTCGGGGTCGGTAGCATCCTGCACCTTGGAATCGTTTTCCGCTTCGCCGCCGCTTTCCGTTCCGTCACCACTTTCAGAATTGCCGTAAGTTACGCCCGCGGTTTCGTAAGGGGTTGTTGTAAGTGTAGTGCTGTAAGCATTTACCGTAATATTCAGACTGCTTATATCGCTGAAAGTGGTGTCGTCGTTGTTCGGCAGGGTGACAACCAGATACAGCGATTCGCTGGTGAGCGTACCTTTGAAAGCGAAAATTGTAGCACTATCACCACTACCGCTTGAATCGGAGCCTGTAAGCGGGCGGAAAGCAGTTGCCGCAACGGAAGTTATGCCGCCGCTGTCGATTTCGTAATAGCCTACCGCCACCGCACTGCCGTTTGCGTGATAGAACAGCCTGAGGCGCGTACCGACGGGCAAAGCGCTGACAAATTCAAATTTAACAGCCTCCGCGTGGCCTTCTGCCGCGTCAACGCCGCTGCCATAATTTACCGTGTAGCGCCCGGTGAAAATGCCGTCTTTGCGCAAATCGATTGAAGTCTGCGTGGCATCCATAGTGTCGCTTACGGCAAGCGTGAGGTTATCGGCATAGATATAGATATGAATTGTGCCCGTAATTTCTTCGGGGTTGTTCACCGTGTAAACGCCGTTCACATTTGTAAACGCAAGAGGAACAAGTGCGCCGTCTGTGCCCACAGTATACACCTCAACGCGCGGCGTGCCTGCGTATGTGCCCGTAATTTCAAAACTGAAACCGTGCTGAATGTCTATCGGGATAATGGAATTGTCCGTGCCGTCTTTCAGATTCTCTTCGAGAAGCGAGGAAGAAAGTCCGCTTTCTATCCCTATTCCGCTCGGCGCGTGAAGGGCTACGGTATAGTTCCAGCGCGCATAGAAGTTCATTGAACCGCGTATCACACTAGTGCCGTCACCATTTTTAAACATTTCGGTAAAGCTGTCGCCGTAAGAGGCAAGAGTGTTTGCCGATGTTGTTGTGTAGAAGCCCTTGAAGGTAAAGCCTGCGCGGTTTTGTGTTCTGCTGAACAATGAACCGAGTTCACCCGTGATAGAATTGTAAAGGTCGCTGTTTATGGCTGTGCCGTTCTTTACCTGATAGATAAAGTAGCGCGAATTTATACCGCCGTTATCGCTGCCGTCGTCTGCCCATTCGCCGAGGTCGAACATTATGGAATAAACCTTTTGGAACGAGGCGTTTATGGTGACTTGCGAAAGTTCGCTTATTTTGAACAATGCGGCAGGCAAAGTAATTGTATATACGCCCGTCGAGGCATTGTATGAATAAGTAAGCGCAAGCGCACCTTCGGGCACGGAAGCAGTTCTGCTCACTTCCTCATAAGAGATTGTATGATTATTGTTATTATAAATAACATACTCTATTTGGTCAGCATTTGTATTACCACCAACAAAGTAAGCCTTACCTGCATTATTATCGGTGCGCTCTTCCGGCATTTCAACGTGCCAGCTATGACCATCAATATTGCCGCCATCAAAATCAAACTGCAACAACGAAGGGTTCAGGCCGTAGCCGGGGTTGGGGTCGAGCGTGAACGAGAAAGGATAGCCCGCAACGGCGTCGTTATCGCTTACAGGTGCGTAGCTTGTGCCCGACATATTGCCCGCAACAACCTGTATTGCGTTGCTTATTTGGATAGTGAGCGTTGCTGATATATTCTCTATTGCACTGCCGTCCGATATGGGTGAACAGCTTACCACTATCGTTTCGCCGCTGTTGCCCGAAACAAGAACGGTGCCGTTTGGCTGAACGGTTGAAGCTCCGCTTGTGCTACTATCGTCTTTTTCAAATTTAACGTCTACGATAAAGCGATTGTAAGGGAAACGATATTTTACCTCAGCTTCAAGGCGAACGGTTTCGGTGTCGGCGTAGATATAATAACCTGTTGACTGGTCTAATGCGCGCTCGGGCGTATCGTCTGCGGGTGCAATCGAAAGGCCGACTATTGCATTGGGCACAACCTCGATTATTACATAATAGTCAGTTTCACCGCAATCATAAACGAGCACGAGAGCGGCGCCCTCTGTGTTGCCGAGCACAGGAGAAATATTCAGTCCCAAACCGTCGTCGGTAGTGGAAACGTTAAAGTAACTCATTACGCCCGTTATCGAGGAAGCAACACCAGCTGTTTTTATTGCTTCAACTTTATCAGCAAACCCCTCTTCGTCAACGAAGTTATTGTCGGCATTCTCACCGTCCCTATATCCACACAAATAGTCGCTATTTGTAACCAAATAAATTTCGGGCATATAGACATTAGAGTTAGAAACGATAACGTTCTGCACGTAAGACATATCGCCCGCATAAATCTGGAAATACGTTGTGCCGGAATTTGCAGAATGAGCACCGTCACCTTCGTACTGCATATTTATTGAATAAATTCTGCAACCGTTGCCGCGGAAACCAACATAATAAGTGCCAGCAGAGTCTATTTTTATTGAAAAAGATTTTCTGGCAGCAGAGGCTAAATCAGTATACTCTGTATGTGTTATAGTGTCACCATCAACTTTATACAATATCGGGTGAATTGCATTATCGCTATTATTGGTAACAGCATCTATAACAAGAGTACCGGTAGAAGTTGCCTCAAAACTGATAGCTCCTGTTAATTCAGATGTTGTATCGGCATTATCAGGTGTCTGATTTTCAAAATACAAATGAGTTATATCAGCATTATCGTGCTCTGTGCCGATTTCGTCATTACTATTACGTCCTATAACAGTAAAAATGCTTCCGCCAACATTTTGAACTGTACCTGTACCGAAGTTATTTGCCTTTAACTTAGAGAAATCAACTTGCGTGGAGTTGCCGAATGTGTCTGACCAGTAGTTATGGGAATTTTGCGAACTTACATAGGCGTTTGTGGTTGTGCCGTCACCCGAAGAAATGGTAAAATCGGGCGTGGTTATAGTAACCCCTTCGGAAGTCGAGGCGTTTCCCACTATTATAGGGTATGAACAGAGCAGTTCGCCGTCAACTAAAATCTGCGCATAATATGTGCCCTGCTCCTTCGGCGTAAACGTTAAGCCGTTTAAAGTAACTTCATCGTTGCCGACTATGACAACACGATACTGCCTTCCTGCAATATCGTCCTCGTTTGACGATATGCCTAAGCCTTCGTAGATACCAACACTATTACCTACCGACATTGTATAGCTGTTTTGCGCACTTCTAGTATGGAACGCACCACTACCACGCAAAGCTATGGCATAGCTGTTAGGAATAGTGGTTATATCAACAATATTGCCACTCCAATCCTTTCTAGCTGATTGGGAAACTTCATTACCGTTAGCACTACTTACATATGCATATGCATTATCAACAGAACTTACACCAATATTTGCCGCAACAAAGTAATTTCCTATGTTATTGCTGTGGGCATAATCCCCGCTATCGTCACCATAGATAATTGGTATATCATCGTTCAAATAATTATCAATAACAGCGATGCCTGCAATACGAGTGCTGCTATTGGGGGCTACTGCTGTAACAACTGCGTTTGAAACGCTGTACTGGCTGTAAGTATTACCCTTCATTCTGCCGCAAATACCTGCGGCGTAGGCGTAGTTTGACGACGAATAAGTTATAGCTTCTACAAGGCTGTCAATAACAATTGCATTACTAAACGAAATTGTTCCATTTCCCTCCATTTGCCCTATTGCTCCGCCGGCATAAGCCCTGTAAGACGCTGATGAAGCCGTAATCGCGTTGTTGCGACTTATAAGATTGCTCATATTTAAACTGCTTTCCCACCAAGCACCGCCAATTACGCCGCCGGCATATGTGAGCATCATCTGGTCGCCAATAGATTCAATGTCGCAATTTTCAACCGTTATATTTGTAACGTAATGGGTATAATTGCTGCTAATTGCAACGCCGAAAACGCCTATGGCTCCGCCTACGAACAAGTCGTATGCAGAACTTGTTACACCAGAACTGAATGTTTCGCTGCTTACATAGGCTCTGCCTGCTATATGCGTATTTTTAACAGACGAATTGGTTACGCCATAACTAGCATCGTTATATTCGTTATATCTTGTAGCGCCGATAAGACCGCCAACGCTTGAAGTGTTAGGGTCGTTTGTGGAATTGAAGTATATAATAGTCCTATCCTTAACAGTGCCATCTACCAAAAGTCCGGTTGCATAACCGCCGTGCATCATACCGAACATACCGCCTACATAGCCTTCGGTTTTATAATCGCCGTTACCAGAAACAGCGTTCTGTATACCGTAAACGGCGTAGTCGCTGTTATCGAGGCTTCTGTCGAACGTTACAGAAATATTGCTGAGGCCTATATTACCACCATATACGCCATAATTGCATACATAGCCTATTACGCCGCCCGCATATACATTGTTGCCCTGTCCTGCATATTCAGAATCGAAGGAATAGCCGAAAGCGTTTATTGAGCAAGTATTCAGGTTTACGGTGAGGTTTTGTATTGCCGCGCCGCCATTACCGTTGCCGTTTGCCTTACCCGCGATTGCGCCTGCGGCTATGTCGCCAACCGCGGTAGAGCCAGCAAGCCTGCGCGCCGTGGCGGTTGCGTTGTTTGCGTTGAAAGTTAAGTTATTTATTGAATAGGCATCGGGAAGCACCGAAGTATACAATCCCGCGCATACATCGTAAAGCGTGCCTGCGTTTGCCGTTTCTGCGGTCTGCTCGGCAGTAACTTCCAGAGAAGCGCTTTCGGAAGTGAGGTTGAAAGTGTATTCTGTGGTGCTGTTTTTGGGCAATTCAAAGGCGTTATAGCCGAAAATGCCGCCCGCATAGGCGGGGCCGAAGCCGTTCTGAACGGAATTTACCACAACGTTGCCGCTGAAAATAACGGCATCGCCTTCTGCACCCGTAGAGGCCTCGCCGCCGGGGTTATAACTTACGTCGATAAAGTTCTCGCCGCTGGAAACATACCCCACTACTCCGCCCGCAAAGGTCATTGCGCGCGAGTTTGCGTTTGACGTGCCGGAACGTATGGTAAATTCTTCGCTGCCGCTTACCGCACCGAAGTCGATTTCTGAAATATAAAGGGTAAAGTTACTTGCGTATACATTTGTGCCGTAGACCCTGCCTATAAGGCCGCCAGCGATTGCCGCGTCGGCAGAAGTCATAGTGCCGTTGTCTGAATTTACCACGAACACGGAATCGGGGTCTATGGGGCGATTTGAGGTTGATGCGGTGAGCGCGGAAACGGTTGCGCCCGAGGCATTTATATTTATGCCGCGTATGTGCAGGCTTGAAGAGAGGCCGTTCGTCTCTTCATAGGCGTTGGAAGAGGCGAAAATTATGCCCGCAAGGCCGCCCGCGACGGCGTTGCCGTTTGAAGTTGAGTCGGCAAGGATATTTGCGCCGCGAAGGGTTGCCGTGAAGTTGTTTACGTAAGCGTTCTGGATTACGCCTGCAAGGGCGCCCACCACCGTGCGCGCAGGAAGGTTAGCCGAACCCGACGACGAAGTTACGCTTATTTCTGAATAATTACCCGTATAGGAAACATCTGACCAGTAATCTATGTCTGCGCCCGAAAAGCCGAACACGCCGCCAGCGTAAACGCTGATTGGAGTGTTTTCGGTTGTGGTCTGCGCCGAGATTGAAACGGAGGACGAAATTCCGTCGAGAACGACGTTTTTGCCTATGCTGCCGGCCACGCCGCCTATGTAGACGCGGTAGTCGGTATTTGTGGCGGACGACGTGAGTTCGCCACTGGTGAGCGAGATTGTGCCGCGCACGTCGGCGCCGAGTATTGCGCAGGCGTGAGTGCCGTCGCCATAGATATAGTTGAACAGCCCAGCGCTGAGTATGTTGTGGGTTGCGCTGCCTGCCGTCGAGGAAGTGAAATTTTCGGCGGTGACCTTGGGGATATCCATATTGAGGGTTACGGAATAGCCGTCGAAGTCGAGCACGCCCTGGAAGGCTTCGCCGCGGCGCGAACCGAGGCCGAAATAGCCTGTGGTTATGGTGGTTTCGCCCGTCTGTGCTTCGTTGAGCATTACGTCGCCCGTCAGCCTGAAATAAGCCGTGGAAAGGGCGGTTTGGGCATTGTTAAGGGCAGTTTGAACGTTGCCTATGATGGTTTCCTGGTCGGTATTTAATGTAGTGTTGCCGCTTTCGTCGGTGGTATACCAATTCTCGTCGTCAAAACCGAATTCGGCAAGGTAGCTTACGATTGTAGACAAAGTTTCAGCCGTAACATCGCCGCTAACTGCCGCGAGAATTTTTGAAAGCGCGAGGAAATCTGTGGAATCGGAAAGTTCGTAAGCCGTGAAAAGGCTGGTGCCCTCTTCCGTGGCAAGCGTGCCGTTTACTTCTATGCTGATGTCGCTGGTTACATTGGTAACGCGGGCAAAGTTATCGGTTATTTCGTCAGAATTATTGTCATCCGAAGAAATGCCGTTTACTTTAAGTTCAGAGCTTACGGCGGTGTTGTTTATTACGGTAATTTCAACGTCTGTGCCGCTCGGAATAGTGTATTTTCCGTCTTCGTCACGGGTGACGCCGTCGCCCGAAATATACACATCTACGCCGCCCGAAATATCGCCGCTGACGGTTGCAGTTACATAGTCGGCAGAATGAGTTGCAGGGGAAAAGAACGCCGCAAAATACAGCGCCGCAGTGACCGCTATTACAAATATAAGCGCAAGGGCAATTATGCCCGTTATCCGCTTTTTATTGCGCGTTTGCATACGTTTTCCTCCTGATATAAAGTAATTTCAGCATTTTATGGTAAGTTTTAAATGAATTAAGTTTCCGCCACTATTCTGTCGTTGTCCGCGCCTGCAATTTCTGTGTAGGAATAAACGTTATACGCATTATCTCCGTCAGGCACGGCGAACCACGCCGCGATTTTGCAGGTGTAACTTTCGGGTACGTAGAAATAAAGGTTGAGGTTGCTTGCCTGCGGCAGGAACAGCGTTACCGTAGTGGTTGCCGTGGTTGTGCCTTCGGTAGTTGTGGTGGTTGATACCGCATACCAGCCGCCCGACGACGGCCAGGTTCCCGTAAAGCTGCCGCCGTCTGTGGACGGAGGAGTGAGAACGCTTGTAAGAGCCGTAAAGTTGCCCTCTGTATCGGTTATCAGCCTGTCGGAATCGAAGATTACCGCCGTTTGTGAAGTCCAGGTCAAAGTTACCATTGCGGGCAGGGAACTATCTACGTCAACGCTGCTTTCTGTCGTATAACCGTATTCGCGCGCCGTCTGAATGTTAAGCGTAAGCTGGTCATAGCCGAAGTAAGTATCGTTCGAGTTCGTGCCCGAGTTTGCAACGGCAATCAGGCTGGTGGAAGCATCTACCTCGAAGAAGGCATATTCCTGGTAAGGACTTGTGATTTCAATGATTATGTAAAAAGTTTCTGTATCGGTCAAATCGCCGGCATACGCATTGCGGGTGATTTTTATCATATTCGTATCGGAGGCCTGCACCCCTACCTCTTCGCCCGCGGCGTCGGTTGTGGTTTGCCCGCCGAGCGAAAGATTTTCGGATATTACGGAGCCGCTTTCATCTACGGGTTCAAACGTATAGTATGTGCTGGCGGCAACGGCAGCAGAATTTGTAAGCTGGTATACCGTGCCCCAGTCGTCGGTGAAAGTGTTATCGGTGTTGAGTCCGATAGTTTCAATTCCTACAAACCTGTATTGAATTTGCCTGGGGGTTACGTGCGTTGTGCCGTTGGAATCGGTTTCGTAGTTAAAAGCCGTAAGCGAGATATATCCGACGTAGTCCCCGCCGGTCGTCTCATCCTCCATTATGGCGGTTGTGCCGTCGCCGTTATGCGAAAAATAGAGGTTGGTAAAGTTGCCGACAATATTATCGTTACTGTCAAAAACGTAGCGCGAAACAGACGTGCCTGCAACGATTGCCGCAAGCAGCGCCACAACAAGAATAAGTATTAAACTTGTCGTTCTCGTTTTTTTGGTCATAACGCTACACCGCAAATATTTTTATGAGTAAAGCGCGCTATGCGCGCAGAGTTTACGAAGTTTAAAGTTCAATCAGCCCGTAGTGGAACTGTCGGTATTTAAAATCTGTTCGGCGGTCATTTTCATTGATACGTTGAGTACAAACTGGTCGGCATATTCGCCCGTGCCGCCCGTAGGCAGGTTTACAATAAACAAAAACGGGAACTTTTGCATACTTTCTGCCGAGGCAGGCGACATATAAAAGCCAAACTTCTGCGTGCGCCCCACAATCTTCTCTTCTTCGCCTTCGACCTTTTTTTCAACATACTCCTTCACCGCCCAGGAAGAAGTTGAGTCGTCGGGGTTATAGTATTCGACTTCGTCGGAAGAAGCGGCGACTGATGAAGGTATGAGCGTGTTGCTGTTGCCATTTACGGTATAAAAGTTTATGTGGTAGTCTGTATTTACAGCCTCTGCCGTAGAAGGAATACAACTCAGATGGTCGGTTTGTATTGAGTAGCCGTTTTGTGCGTTTTCATCATTCTTGGGATAGGCATATGTGAAAGAAAATTCGAGGGTGATGCGAAGAAGAACTTCGTTGTAAGCGTAAACGCCTTCTTCAATCTCTTTGAATCCGTCTATCGAAAAGTTGTATGTAAGTATGTCGCCGGGTTGCAGGTTGGAAAATACTATGCCGCCGTTTTCTGAAATTTCGTATTCAATCGGTTCGCCGCTGTTGGTTGCAGTGCCGCGCACATACTCGGCAACGGCGCCCGCAACGTCTGCGCCCCCTTCGCTTTCTGCCTGTTCGCGGAAAGAAGCATAGGTGAAGGACACGGCAACGCAAGCGGCTATTGCCGCAAGCAATACGGCAACGGCGCATATTATGAACTTTTTGCCACGTTTTACGGCGCTACGCATAAAAGCCGCGTCCTCCTTTATATTTTTTGTGCTGTGCATTACGGAGCTTCTGCCGTCCGCCGAGGCAACCGTGCCGCCGCGGAAGGTGTAAGCAAAATCGTAAATTATTTTACTTCCGCGTGCCCGCCGCTCCCGCGCGGACGGTGAGCCCGTAATTAAAAAGATTATTGCACCGGGTGAGTTAGATTATTGTTTTGTTTTAATATTGCGCACAAAGTTTGTGCGCCGCCGCTGTTTCAGGCCTTGATTATATACGCCGCCGCTATTATTATGCAGGCGAAAAGAATAACCAATATTATTCCCGAAGGCGTTTTAAGCCACTCTAAAAATGTGCCTAAATCGGGTATGACGGCAACCACCTCCCCCACCACCTGCGTTTCGCGCACGGGGTTGGGGTCGGCCGAATCGTTGTTGTCGCCCTTCGTGATGAAGTAGCGCACACCCCTTTCGGTATATTCGTCGATTATACGGTGCGTGACCGAGGTTACAGAGCCGTCTGCCGCAGGGGTAAGATAGGTTACGATATCGCCTTCGCCATATCCTTCCTGCGACTGTATTATCACAAGGTCGCCCTTGTAAATTTCAGGCTCCATACTGCCCGAAAGCACTATGAGCGGAGAAAAACCGAATACGGACGGAATCTCTTTTCTGCCTATCGCCCTGTCTGCCGCAAGCGCGGCGAATATGAACAGAAAGAACAACAGAACGGCAAAAACTATGCCGAGAAGTATTCTTTTTGTCCATACCCACGCAGACGAAACCTGCACGGGCGGCTGTAAAGGTTGAAACAGCGTGCTAATCATTCCTGCCCCGCAATCTGTGCCGCAACTTCGACGAGCACGTAATAATGGGGCGACTCGGAAGAGCCTGCCTGCGTGTCGTCTTCGTCGTTGCCGCTTTCAAAAGGCCACTCCCACTCTATCGTGAATTTTTGGGTGGAGTTGGGCGCAAACAGCAAGCCCGAGGCAAAAATGTTATCTTCGTTTGTATCGAACCAGTCGGTCGGCGTGCCTATTACGTAGCCCGCGCCGTTCATTATAACGCGGTAACGTATGGGCGACCTGCCGCCCCACGAAACGATGTCTGTGATAGACAGCGTATATTCCAATTCGTATTCTGTGGGGTTTTCTATGACAAAGTCATACGACCCCTCTGAACCGGGCGAGAGCTTGCCGTCGAATATTTCAAGGTGCTCTTCGTCGCCCCATACCTCCTCGTCCGTCTTGATTACAAGCTCGGGCATAGCGTCGCCCGGTATGGAAAAACCCGAAGGAAAGCCGAGCACGCTGACAACCACAACAAGGGCGGCCAGCACCACGCACACGGCGGCAACAAGCGGAATCATCAAAGAGCGCTCTTTTCGGGCAACAACTTTGCCAAGAACGCCGCCGTTCTCTAACGTGAGAATGCCGTCTTTGAGGAGGAAATTTCTGTGGCCTTCGTAGCGGCGTACTTCGCCGTGGGGGGTCTTTTCCACGTGCGAAAGCGCGGCGACTTTATCGCCGTTCAAATCGTATATGTGGTATGCGGAGACCCCGCCAATCAACGCCCCTTCGGGGGAGTAGATGCGGCTGACCGATTTTTTTAACTTCACTTTGCCGTCGAAGGGCGACAGAGTGAGTACGCCGTTAGTTTTCAAAATAAATCTCCTTAAATGAATGATACACCACCATTCTGCCCGCCGCCGCGGAATACTACCTCACTGTCATTTCGGCCAAGCACAACACCCACACTCACCGTCATTTCGACCGAGCGTAGCGAGTGGAGAAATCTCAGAGCCGTAGGCGACGGACAGTGAGATTTCTCCGTGCGCTCATTACATTCGCTTAGTCGAAATGACATAAAAGAATGACATAAAAGCGGGTATGCGCGGCGGCAAACAGAACTTATGGTCAATTGGAGAGTTTAAAAAACAAAGTTGTTTTATAACAATATAACTTAAAATTAAAAATTGGGTTGATTAACCACCGGTAGAGTCAGTCATTGGAGATTGAGAAATAGTTACAGTTAATGTAAACTCAACCTCAGTGCTATAATGCTCATCAAGTGTGGTATGTGTTATATTCCAGTCATTAGAGCTTTCGTCAGTAACAGACGAGTTGCTGATAGGCACATCTGTACCGCTACCCGAATTATAGCTGAGCTGGGCAAGCGTGGTGTCGAGCGCGTTTATAGCAGTTGCATCAAACTGATAAGTTTCTATTTCAAGCGTAGACTCGCTTTCAACTTCTTCAAGCCACTCCCACGAAAGTCTGTACCGGGCGTTGGCAGAAGTTCCAGTTTCAATCTTTGTGGAAAGAGTCTCGATAGCGGTAGACAAGTCCGCAAGAGACATATTTTCAAACGTAGTTGTATCAGGAGACGAACCAGTTGTTACAACTTGCCAATTGGACCCAACATACTGTTCCAATTTGAAACGTAAAGGATGATACTCTATCGTCGTCGAAGTTGCGTCAGCGTCAGTAAGCGTGATAAACACATCATCCGTTGCTGCAAGTTCAAAAGCAAGGTCGGCGTCAACTTCGGCAGTACCTCCGATAGTAATTTCAAACGAGCCGCTGGTACCGGGAGCAACTACCGCACCAGAAACACCGGCAACAGCTGCTGCATTAGCGTCATTATTATCCGAAGCCGCACCGGTTGAATCATAATACTGCGAGAAAGCATTATTTCCTTCGCCACCTATTGTAGCGGTAAAGCCCCAAGCGGCAACAGTTGCACTGTCACTGCCCTGACCACGCGAAACGTAACGGGAATACGTGTAAGCGCCGAAGGCGATGGCCGCGATAAGCAACAGCGCTACAAGTATAAGCGCTATACGCTTGCCGTTCTTTGACTTATCGTTGTTTTGATTAGTCATAGTGTTTAAAACCTCCAAAAATATTTTTCTTGCTATATATACGCCGCATATGCGGCGATATTGCCTTGTTTTTATGACGAAAAATGCGAACACAAAATTGTGTTTTAAGATTTATTTGAAATCCTACCCCACCTTTAATTCCTCTCGCTGTGCGTGCGGTAAATAAACCGCACAGCTTGGGCACCGTTCGCGCGCTGACATATGCGCTCACTCATCTCGCTTCG
>URMT01000023.1 GCA_900549005.1 uncultured Eubacteriales bacterium
CGCTCCGCCGCGCCCAAAAAGGCAGGGGCTGATTTTAAAATCGCATAAGTCAGAGCTTGCCCCGCTGTGCGTCGCCGCAGGCGGCGTGCTTATGATTCTGTACGCCTTCGACTACGTTTCCGAGAGCCTTGACCTTCTTAAACAGTTTACCGAGCAGACGGGTATAAGCAGCTCGGTAATACGTGTAATATTCAAAATTATAGGCATCGGCTACGTGGTGGAACTTACGGCTTCTTCGGTAAAGGACCTCGGGTTTGAAAGCATAGCAGACAAGCTGATTATGTGCGGACGGATAGTCATTTTTCTGGTATCGGTACCAATTTTGCAGAGTCTTTACGAAGTAATAATTTCTTTGATAGAGCTGGTATGAAGTTTAAAATTACAAAGCGCAGGGCGCTTGTGGTTGTGGCGGTCATCTTCTTTTTTCTGTTCATTTTCGGTATTCCCGCGGCAACTGCGGCTGCCGACGACACGGACGGTGGAGATGCTGAACTTTCGCAGAACATAGAGGACGTTTTGGGCGGGCTTGACCTCTCTGAACTGCAACAGTACCTCGATGAAAATTCAGAAAGCTATCTGTTTAATTTCGGCGACAACGCCGAAGAGATTATCCGCTATCTCGTAAACGGTAACATAGGCACCGACTATGCAAACTACATAACCGAAATACTTTCGGTGGTGTTTTCAGACGTGATAAGCCTTCTGCCCGCCTTTGCGGAAGTTGTTGCCATTGCCCTGCTGTGCACGATATTTTCCAGTGCGGAGGGCAATATTATAGGCAAATCGACGTCGCGCATAGTAAAACTTGCCTGTTATTCGCTGATTGTGGTAATAGTTTCGTCCGCGCTCGTCGGCGTTGTGGCGGAGTGCATAGAGTGCGTTTCTTCGTTGCAGAGGCAGATGGAGATAATAACGCCCCTTTTGATTACGCTGACCGTGCTAACGGGCGGGACGGGCGGCGCGGCGGTATATCAGCCTTCGGCAGTCTTTCTGTCGGGCGCCGCGGTAGAGATAATCAACGGCTTCATCTTCCCCGCGGCAATCGCCGCCGCCGTGCTCAACTTTATGTCAAAAATCAACCCGCAGATAACGTTCACGGGAATGTCGAAATTGTTGAAGAGCATAATGAAGTGGGTGCTGGGCATAACGGTGACGGTGTTCAGCGTGTTTTTGACGGTGCAAAGCTCGGCGACTTCGCTGTTCGACGGCGTGCTGTTCAAAGCCACAAAATATATAATCGGCAATTCCGTTCCGATAGTGGGCGGCTTTTTATCGGGCGGGTTCGACCTTCTTACCGCGGCGGGACTGCTCATAAAAAATTCCGTAGGCGTGTGCGGCATCGTGCTTCTGATTGCGCAGGCGGCATCGCCGCTAATTCTGCTGATTGCTTTTTCCCTTCTGTTAAAGGTTGTGGGCGCCGTCGTGCAGGCGGCAGGCGAAAACGAGCTTTATTCGCTATTTTCCGACCTTTCGTCGGACACCGAATACTTTATCGCGGGGCTTCTGACGGTAGCTTTTATGTATCTTCTTATAATAATGCTGGTTATAAATTCGGCAAACAGTTTCATATGACGGCTTATCTTGTAACGGCGTGCGGCGCCGTCTTTCTTTCGGTTGTGGTTTCGTTTATAATACCGCAGGGCAAGCTGGCAAAGACGATTACGTTCGTTCTGCGCATAGTCTGCATTGCCATATTGATATCGCCGCTTGCTCAGATTTTTACCATTTCAGACGAGAGCTTCGACAGTATGGTGGACTACGACTATATCTGCAAGCAGTATTCAAACAGCCAGGCAAATTCCCTTGAAGCGTTTATAGAGGAAGAGTATTCCGCGCAGTCAGAATGCACGGTAAACATCGTCTATGGCGAGAAGGGATTTTATGCGGAAAGCGTAGAAGTTTGTCTTATCGGGTCGTATGGCGATTTAGCTTACGAAATTTATGAATATTTGGAACAGGCGGACTATATAAATATAACTGTATATGAAAGGAGCGGCTGAATGGTTTAAAGAAAAAAAGAAGATAATAGTCGTGGTGGCGCTGATTGCCCTTCTGATACTCGTGGTGTTTCTGTTTTTCGGTACGGGCGGAGAAGAGAGCGCGCTGGGCGATTATTCCAAGTCGGACGCCGAGGTGCGGCTCACCGCTCTTTTAGAGAGGATTGACGGCGTCGGAGATACGGAAGTTATGATAACCGAAGACGAAGGGGTTGTGACGGGCGTAGTAATAGTATGCGAAGGTGCCGACCGCATAATGGTAAGAAACGATATATTGAACGCCGTTTCTACGGCGCTTAATATAAATAAAAACATTATTGCCATATATTCAATGTAAGGAGAATTTTATGTCAAAGAAAAAGAAAATCATCGTAATGTCATCGCTCGTGTTCCTGCTTGCGCTCACCGCCGTGCTCAACGTACTGCTTGCGCAGAACCGCTCTGCCGTTGGCGACGAAGTGGTAACGACTGCAAACTATTTTGCTACATACCGCTCTGAGCGCACCACCACGAGAAGCGAAGAACTTTTACAGTTAGACAGCATTATTGCTCTCTACGACGAAACCAGCGAAGAGTATGCCGAAGCCGTAGCCGCAAAGATGGAGATTGTTACAGCTATGGAGCAGGAGCTTCAACTCGAAACAATGATAAAGTCTCTCGGATTTTCCGATGCGGTCGTATCGATAGGTATGGACTCTGAAAACGTAAACGTGTTCATCAATTCCGACGAACTCGATATGGATACCGCCCTGTCGATATACGATATGCTCCGCAACGAGGCGGGTGTTGACGCCGGAAATATAATAATTATGCCCGTTTATTCGGAAATTTGAGTTAAGCCTGTTGCAAAAGCCGCGGATATGTGCTATACTTAAACCAAGGAGATTGTTATTATGGCACATCTGAGGCACGACCCTACTCAAAATCAGAAGGGTAAAATAACGTACGATACGGGAATCGTGGACGGCATCGTTGCGCTTGCTATAAACGAAGTTGACGGCGTTTCTCTGCTCAACACAAAGAACAGGGGCGTAAAGCTGGAATTTGAAAAGAACGGCATTGTGGCGGATATAAGCGTGAAAGTCGATTACGGCTATAACGTGGCTTCGCTCGCGTTCAGAATACAGCAGTCCATCAAACACAACGTAGAGTCCATGACGAAATTCAAAGTGGATAAAATCAACGTGCATATTCAGGATGTAGATTTCCCTGATAATTTAGCGTAAACAAAAATATTCCCTTTGCAAAGCAATTTCGGCACAAAGGGAATATTTTGCTTTTTTGCGGAGCGCATATGAGAACCAAGGCAAGAGAAACATTATTCAAAATTTTATTTTCTTCGCAATTCGTGAAGCCTGTTGACCGCAGCTTCCGCCTCGGGATGTATAAGGCGGGCGAGCTGAACGAGGACGACGTGCGCTATTGCGACAGATTGCTTAAACTTATAGAGGAGCATTATTCGGAAATAGCTTCGCTCATAGATTCCAGGTCTACGGCGTTTCCCGAGGACAGGCTGTTCCCTGCCGACAGAAGCGTGCTCTTTATAGCGATTACCGAAATTCTGTATTGCGACGACGTGCCCGACAAGGTTGCGGCGAGCGAGGCTGCCAACATAGCTTCGCGCTACTCTTCCGAAAAGTCTGCCTCATTCATAAGCGGCATACTTTCGTCGGTCATTGCCGATAAAGCGAAGAAGGACTTAACCGTTTCAGACTAAACGGCAAGGAGGCAGGGAGAATGTATAAGTTAATAGACGGCAAGCGCCTCGCGCACGAAATGCGCGCGGGAATAAAAGAGAGCGTTGAAAAATATAAAGCGGAGAGCGGCAAAGATATCGGTCTTGCCGTGGTTCTTGTGGGAGAAGACCCCGCCTCGCAGGTATATGTGCGCAACAAGATAAAAGCGTGCGAAGAGGTTGGCATAAAGTCTTATGTCTATTACCTCGACAAGGACACCGCACAGGCAAGAGTGGAAGAGCTGATACGCAGCCTTTCGGTAGACAATAAAATCAACGGCATACTCGTTCAACTGCCTCTGCCTGCGCACCTCGACAGCAAAAAGATTCTTGAACTCATACCGTACGCCAAGGACGTAGACGGCTTCTCTGCTGAAAATATGGGCAGACTTAGTATGAACGAGCCCTGCCTCGTCGCGTGCACGCCCAACGGCGTAATGAAGATGTTCGAGAGCGAAAATATTTGCCTTTCTGGCAAGAACGCCGTAGTTATAGGGCGTTCAAACATAGTGGGCAAGCCTATGGCGATGCTGCTTACAAACGCAAATGCCACGGTCACGCTCTGCCATAGCAAGACGGCCGACTTGAAGGCAAAGTGCCTTGAAGCCGACATTGTAGTCGCCGCGATTGGCCAGGCAAAGTTTATTACTGCCGATATGATAAAGGAAGGCGCCGTTGTCATCGACGTGGGAATGAACCGCGACGAAAACGGCAAGCTGTGCGGCGACGTGGACTTTGAAAACGTAAAAGAAAAGTGTTCATACATAACGCCCGTGCCCGGCGGCGTGGGTCCGATGACCATAACAATGCTTATGTATAATACATATCTTTCCGCAACGAGGAGCTGACATACATTGTATTCGTTTAAAGATAAATACGGGGAGTATCTTTCCCTGTTCGAAGATCGTCTTGAAAGGTTTTATGCCGAGCTTAAATGCAGGCCGCAGGTGCTCGACGAAAGCCTGAAATACAGTTTGAAGAGCGGCGGTAAGCGCGTGAGGCCCGTTCTTATGCTCGCTGCTGCCGACCTTGTGGGTGCAGACAGAGAAGCCGTTCTCGATTTCGCGCTTGCGCTTGAACTTATTCACACCTACTCGCTCATTCACGACGATTTGCCCGAAATGGACAACGACGATTTCAGAAGGGGAAAACCTTCCAACCATAAAGTGTTCGGCACGGGCAATGCCGTGCTTGCAGGCGACGGGCTTCTGAATACCGCCTATTATGTGCTTTTGTGCCGTTGCAGCGACGGAGTGAACTTCTGCGAAGCAGCCAAATTTATGTGCGACTGCGCAGGGGTCAAGGGTATGATTGCGGGGCAGTCTGCCGACCTTTATTGCGCGGAAAAGGGCATTAAAGACGAAAAATACCTCGATTATATAGTAAAAAACAAGACGGGAAAACTTATTTCCGCAGCCGTTGCCGCACCTGCAATACTTGCAGGCGGCAGGTACTTTTTGGAACTCAGGCAGTTCGGGGAAGACCTCGGCAGGCTCTTCCAGATAGTGGACGACATACTCGACGAAGAGGGAAGTCTGGAAAAACTCGGCAAAACTTCGGGGAAAGACAGGGAAGAGAATAAACTTACCTATGTGACTTTCTACGGCGCGGAAGAGTGCCGCGTGCTTGCCGACGTTATGTGCGACAAGTGCCTCAAAATTCTTGAAGGCGTGCAGGGAGATACGCAGTTTCTGCGCGACGTGGTTTCGTTTGTGCGCTATCGTGAGGGTTAAAAAATTTTATTTGACATTTTTTTCGCTGTATGATAATATAGTAATAGTAATATTCAGTGGCGCAGTATTCTAGTCAGATGTTGCAGGTGCGAAGGCGGGGTTAAAAGACCGTCGCAGGGCATATCTATGAAGTTTCTGGTATCTGCTTGCTTTGCCCAAAAGCGGGTGGGTGCTGGGAGTAAAGGTTTATGGGAACTGCATAACGGCATATGACAGCCAACCCATTTACCGCGGAGGCCGCAATATTTTTTTGCGGATAAACCTGCTGCCTGGCGCAAGCTGGGCACAGAGTAGCCTGCTTTGAGTGAGTTCAGCGGATAACAGAACAAAGTTTTTGCGGCGCGGCCACGCCAAGAAAGCTATCGCTGTTTGAAATTGTACTTGCAAAAGAAGATAAACCCTGCATTATCTGTCAAGGAAAGCTTCTAGACTGTCAACGTATTAGAGATTACGGTGTGGACTCAGTGGCGATTCGGTTGCGCATAAGGAGACTGTGCGCCCGCACTCTTTAAAGGAAACTGCTTCTTCGGCGACGGGAAGTGAGCGCGGGGGAAATCCTACCGAACCTAAGCCGCAAAGTTTATTTAATATAAGCCACTCTATATTTACCTTTTACGCACACAATTAGTTGTGCGTATTTTTTTAGCAGAGATTTATTATGGAAGAAAATTCTGGCGGTGCGCCAAGCCCGCAAAAAGAAAACGATATTGTTGCTGACGGCGATAATCTGCCGTCGGCAGCTTCCGACGCAGGCCACACGCATTGCTCCGAAGGCGGCGGAAGGGGCGCGGTTGCCTCAGAAGGCGAAAAAAAGCGCAAAAACGGCGGCAAGGGCGATAAAAACCGCAGGGGGAAGAAGAAAAAGAAGGTACCCGTCTGGCTGAGCTGGGGGCTTACGATTCTCGTGCTTTCCTTCTTTTTGAGCGTGCTGTTCAGCTTTCTCACGGAAATTGCCGTAAACGACAGTCCAGTATACGTTTGCGTAATCGTGCTTGTCGTCCTGCTGATACTCAACGTCGGGTGCGACATTATTGCAAATGCCGTGCTATCGTGCGACGTCGACGGGTTCAACGCAATGGCTTCGCGCAAGATACGCGGAGCCAGGCGCGCGGTGATGTTCTGTAAGCACGCCGAAAAGATTGCCAGCATCTTTTCTGACGTTATAGGCGACATCTGCGGCATAATAAGCGGTTCAGCAGGAGCTGTGCTGGCAGGTTATTTTGTGTTCAACGACTCTGTGGAAGGAATGGTAATCTCTATACTCATAAGCGCGGTGATAGGCGCGCTTACGGTAGGCGGCAAGGCGTTCGGCAAGCCGATATCTTTGAAGTATAACAGTAAGATTGCCTTCGGTTTTGCAAAGTTTACCACATTCTTCGTAAGGGAGAAGTGATTGATTTTAAAGGGAAACCAGATGCTTGAAAATATTGACGGCGCAAAGCTCAAATCTATGACGATTGAGCAGCTGAGCGCGCTGTGCGAAGAGCTTCGCGAAAAAATTATCGGCTCTGTAATGGAGAACGGCGGGCACCTTTCGTCCAACCTCGGAATGGTGGAAATTACTGTTGCCCTGCATTATGTATTCAATTTTCCCGAAGATAAAGTAATTTTTGACGTCGGACATCAGTGTTACACGCATAAAATGCTCTCAGGCAGGCTTGATAAGTTTTCTTCGCTGAGAAAGAGGGGCGGTCTTTCAGGCTTTCCCAAGCGGGAAGAGAGTGTGTACGACTGTTACAACACGGGGCACGCAGGCACTTCTGTTTCTGCGGCGCTCGGTCTTGCCAAAGCGCGCGACCTTGCGGGCAAAGATTACAACGTGATTGCCGTGATAGGCGACGGTTCGTTCAACAACGGGCTTGTTTACGAGGCTTTCAACAGCCTGCGGCCGCTGGGTACCAACATTCTCGTAATCATAAACGACAACGGTATGTCCATCTCGCCCACGGTGGGCAGTATGCACGAATACCTCGAAGCGCTTAGCGCAGACGAGGAGGAACAGTACCATAAGCACCGCAGGGCGGGCATATTTGAAAAGTTCGGGTTTGCCTACGAAGGCGTATTCGACGGCAACGACCTTGCGGCTATGATAGCAGAGCTCACAAAAATTAAAGAGATGCTCAGAACGCAGTCTGTGATACTGCACGTGCTCACGAAAAAAGGCAAGGGATACAGCTTCTGCGAAGAAAATCCCGAAGCCACGCACGGAATAGGCGTGAAGCCTGCCGCAGTTTCGGTGGAATATTCGCAGGTTCTGGGCGAAAAGTTGTGCGAACTTGCCGCAAATGACGATAAAATAGTGGCCGTCACGGCGGCTATGACGGGCAGCTTAGGGCTTTCGCCCTTCTTTGAAAAATATCCCGAAAGGGCGATTGACGTAGGTATTTGCGAAGAGCACGCAACTATTTTGTGCGCTTCGATGGCGGCCGAAGGCTACAAGCCTTATTACGCCGTCTATTCAACTTTCTTGCAGCGCTCGTTCGACGAAATAGTGATAGATATTTGCAGTCAGAATCTGCCCGTGACCATCTGCATAGACAGGGCTGGTATATCGGGCGCCGACGGCGAGACCCACCAGGGCGTGTTCGACCTCTCGTTTCTGTCGTTCATACCCAATCTTACGGTTGCCGTGCCGAAGGACAAAGACGAATTTGCGGCGATGCTGGAATTCAGCGCAGGTTATATGAAGCCGCTTGCCATAAGGTATCCGCGTGCCTGCACGCACTCGTTCGGGGGCGTAAGTCCCGTGAAAGAGGGTACGTGGGAGGTGCTTGAAGAAGCTGACGGCGCAGTAGCAGTGCTTGCCTGCGGCGAGCGCGCCATAGCGCGCGCATATAATGCCGTAAAGCAGGCGGGCGCCTGCGGCAGGGTTATGATTGTAAACGCCCGCTTTATAAAGCCGCTCGACGGCAATATGCTCGAAAAATTACGCGGCAGGCACATCATCACGGTAGAGGACAATATGCTTGCGGGCGGCTTCGGCTCGCTCGTCGCCGAATACTTTGCCGACAGCGATACGAAAGTAAAGATTTTTGCCTATTCCGATAAGTTCATAGAACAGGGCGGCGTAGCCGAGCTTATGGACGATTACGGCCTGAACGTCGGCGATATGGCAGATTACATACGTAAAATTTTATGAGACTTGATAAGTACCTTTCCGAAAAATTCGGTTCGCGCAGCAAGGCGGCCGCCGCGATAGAGAGGGGAGTTGTAAAGGTAAACGGCATCGTGCGCGCGCCTTCGTATGAAGTTAAGGAAAGCGACAACGTTGAAATCAGCGCCGAAGAAATATCCTTCGTTTCGGCGGGAGGCTACAAGCTCTATAAGGCGCTTTGCGACTTCAATTTCAGCGTGCAGGGCAAAGTGTTTGCCGATATCGGTGCAAGCACGGGCGGCTTTACAGACTGCCTTTTAAAGCAGGGCGCAAAGAAGGTGTATTGCATTGATGTGGGCGAAAGCCAGCTCGATAAGAGTCTGCTCGATAAAAATATCGTGGTTATCGATAATTTCAACGCCCGCGCGATAAACCGTCAGATGTTTGAAGAAGAGCTCGACGGAGTGACGATTGATGTAAGTTTTATTTCGCTTACATACTTGTTGAAGGCTGTTAGCGAAGTACTATGTCAGGCAAAATATGTGCTTGCGCTTATAAAACCGCAGTTTGAGTGCGAAAGCAGAAGCGTTGGCAAAAACGGAATAGTGCGCGGCGCGGAAAAGCATAAAAAGATTATAGGTAAAATTTATGATTTTGCCGCGGGGTGCGGGCTTCGTCCGCTTAAAATAACTACGGCTCCCGAAGTTAAGGGCAAAAATATCGAGTATGTGATTTTGCTTGAAAAGAGCCTTGCCGCACCCGAACCGTTAGAAAAACTTATAAAAGGCGTAAAACTGTAAATTCTTTCAAGCGGCGCATAAATTTGCGCCGCTTTTAAAATTTCGCATTAAAAAGGCTAAAATTTTTAAAAATTCAGCCTTCTTTATTGCATATTTGCATAAAATGCTGTATAATGTATTCTGTTATGAAAGTGGGGATATATTTCAACAAAAAGTATTTGCCGGGTTATCTTGAAACCGTGCAAAGAATTACAGAGCGGCTGGGCGCTTCGGGCATTGAATGCGCGGCCGTCTGCTCTCCCGAAGACCTCGACGGCACAGATGTCCTGATGGTTCTTGGCGGTGACGGCACCATTTTAACTGTTGCTGCCTACTGCGCGCGCCGAGGCATAAAGATAATGGGCATAAATTACGGGCATATCGGTTTTCTTGCAGAATTCGAGCAGGAGAAGCTCGACGAGGCGATAGAACTTCTGTGCAGCGGCGATTACAGCACCGAAAAGCGCGGTATGCTTTCGGTCGAAATCGGCGGCAGGTCTTTTATCGCCCTGAACGACCTGGTTATAGAGCGCAGCACCTACGGGCAGAAATACAGCAACACCATAAGCCTTTCGGCGTATATAGACGGTTCGCTCGTCGATAATTATCTTTCAGACGGCATTATCGTGAGCACGCCCACCGGCTCGACGGCCTATTCGCTGGCGGCAGGCGGCTCTGTGCTTACGCCTGATATAGACGCATTCATACTCACGCCGCTGTGCGCGCATTCACTTCATTCCCGCCCGATAGTCTATTCAGACAAGTCGGAACTCCGTATTTTGTACGAAAAGGAAAACACTGCGGTAAACGTTTCGGTAGACGGCATAATTGTGGGTGAGTTTGAGGGCGCGGTAGAGGCAAAAATTACCAAATCTCAGTATTTTACCGAATTCATAACTTCGGATAAAGTAAATTTCTTTGATAAATTGCTGTCTAAACTCAGCAAATGGAGCAGATAAGTGTACAGAAACGCAAGGCAAGCCAAAATACTCGAAATCATAGGAAGGTCAGAGATTGAGACGCAGGAAGAGTTGTGCGCTGAGCTGAACAAGCTCAATTTCAACGTAACGCAGGCAACGGTTTCGCGCGACATCAAGGACCTAAGGCTCTACAAGGTGGCAGGCTCTGTAAAAAAATATAAGTACGCCTGCCTCGACGGCGAAAAGGCAGAACTCAGTCCGCGAATGCTCAATCTTTTCAGAGAGTGCGTGCTGAGCATAAACTACGCCAACAACCTCATTGTAATAAAGACTATGCGCGGCAACGGCCAGGGCGGCGGCTCGTTCGTCGATTCCCTTCAAATAGACGAACTAATCGGCAGCGTGGCGGGCGACGACACCGTTCTGGTCATCGTAGACAGCAACGAGCACACGCCGATGGTTGCCGATAAACTCAAAGAATATCTGTTGTAAAAACAGTTTTTGCGTATTATGCTTGAAAGACTGGCTATTAAAAATATTGCGCTGATAGACAGCGCCGATATAGAGTTCGGAGCAAACCTCAACATTCTCTCCGGCGAAACGGGTTCGGGCAAGTCGGTGATTTTGGACTCGCTCAATTTTGTGTTGGGAAGCAAGGCCGATAAAAATATGATTCGCTACGGTGCGCAGGAAGCAGTCGTGCGCGGCGAATTTAGCGTAGAACGCGATTCTTCCGCGGCTAAGGCGCTCGAAGAGTTAGACATAGATTGCGACGGCCTGATAGTTATAACGCGCAGGTACACCGCTGAGGGAAAGGGTAGCATAAAGATTAACGGCAACAATGTGACCGCAGGTATGCTTAAAAGCGTATCGCAGCATTTGGTTGACGTGTACGGCCAGAGCGAGCACTTTGCGCTTTTAAGCGAGGGCAATCAGCTTTCCGTCATCGACGGACTGTGCGGTGCCTCGCATATAAAACAGGAACTTTCGGAACTTATCGCTGATAAGCGCGATTGCAAAAATAAACTCAAACAACTCGGCGGAGATTCGGCCGAGCGCGCGCGCAGGCTCGACCTTCTTTCCTATCAGATAAAGGAAATCGACGCCGCTGAACTTGCGGCAGACGAAGAGGACGAGCTGATTGCCAAGCGCAGGATAATAGATAATACCGAACGCATAGCCTCGGCGATAGGCGGAGCGCTTGCCGCGCTCGGCGACGAGGGCGGCTGCTCGGACGCAGTATCTTCTGCGCGCAGACTGATGGCGGGAATATCCGAGTTCGGTGAAGATTATTCTGCTGCGGCAGACAGGTTAGAGGCGCTTTCGGCAGAAATGCAGGACCTTACCGATACGCTCTCTGATATGGCCGACGGCCTTGAATTTGATGAGGCAGAGGCAAGGCGCGTGGAGGACAGGCTCGACCTTATACGCAGTCTTAAAAAGAAGTACGGCGCGACGGTGGAAGAAGTGCTCAGATTCCGCGAAAAGGCGGGCGCGGAGTACGACTTGCTCTCCGACAGCGAGAGCGTGGCCGAAGAACTTACACAAAAGATTGCGTCGCTCGACGACAAGATTTATGCGCTCTGCAAAGAACTTACTTCTATGCGCAAAAAGGCTGCGGAAAAGTTCTGTAAAGATGTGGTTGCCGAGCTGAAAAGCCTGAACATATCGGGAGCACGCTTTGAAGTAGCCTTTGCGCCTTACGGCAGGGATACGGCCAAACTCTCGTCGGCAGACGGGTCTGATAAGGTTGAGTATATGTTTTCTGCCAACGCGGGCGAACCGTTAAGGCCGCTCAGTAAGGTAATTAGCGGCGGCGAACTGAGCAGATTTATGCTCGCGATAAAGACCTGCCTTAAAGACCTGAACGGAATCTCTACATATGTATTTGACGAAATCGACGCGGGAATAAGCGGCGTCACGGCGAAAAGCGTGGCTGAAAAATTTGTGGCGATAGCCAAAAATACGCAGGTTATCGCCGTGTCGCACCTGCCGCAGATATGTGCCGCGGGCGATAAAAACTTCCTTATATCCAAATCCGAGCACGACGGCGTTACGACTACGAGCGTGCGTGAGATAGACGGCGACGGTAAGATAGAGGAAATAATACGCCTTACAGGCGGCGGTAATACCGAGGCCGCGCGCAGGCACGCTGCGGAACTTATCGCGCAATATAAATAATTTTATGATATTTGAAAAAATTCAATGTTTTTGCGGCGGGCGCTTTAAAAAGCGCCCGCCGCTTATATTTATTGCAAAGAGCGCAATAAAGCAAATACGTTTTTTGCTGTTTTCAAGCCTTTGCAAATCGGAAAAATTTATTTTCTCTCGCCGCGGCTTCAAGCCGTATTTTGAGCGCATAGAAAGGCAAAAGCCGCGCAAAATAGTTTTATGGCGAGCAGAAAAAAAGGTTTATTAAGGCTTATAATTATAATAATTGCCGTACTGTGCTTTTTTTGTACGGCGACGGGTGCCGCACAGGCGCAGACGGCGCAGCTCTACCTTGGCGGGTTTCCCGCAGGGTTCGTGTTGAACACGACTACCGTCGAGGTCGTCGGAATGTGCGACGTAATGACGGAGAGCGGTTTGCAGTCGCCCGCGCGTGACGGCGGGTTAAAGACGGGCGACGTTATAAAGAGCATTAACGGCGAAGAGGTGACGTCTGCCGAAGAGGTAACCGAACTTCTTTCCAAAGACATCAGGCGCGCGGAAATAAAAGTTCTGAGAGACGGCGAGGAGGTAAGTCTTACCGTAATTCCCGTAAAAGACGTTACTACGGGCAAACCAAGGGTAGGCGTGCTCGTGCGCGACAGTCTAAGCGGTGTTGGGACTGTTACTTATATAAACGGAACAGACGGCACTTTTGCCTCGCTCGGCCATCCTGTGACCGATACTGCGGGAAACACTACCAAAATTAACGGCGGCACGCTGTACGGCTGTATAATTTACGACGTCAAGCGCGGCGTGCGCGGCAATCCCGGCGAGCTTAAAGGCGCGTTCCAGAACTCAAAAAGTATAGGCGTTGCGGCGCTCAACTGTGACTGCGGCGTGTTCGGCAACCTTGAAAAGAATTACGATTACAGTTCGCTTACCCCCGTGCAGGCGGGCAAGATAGAGGACGTGACGCCGGGTAAGGCGGTAATTTATTCCACGGTGTCTTCAAATAAAACAGAATGTTATGAAATTTCGATTGTAAAGGTAGATAAAAATGCAAAGGATAACCGCAATTTCGTTATAAAAATAGAAGATGAAGACCTGATAGAAAAGACGGGCGGAATAGTGCAGGGAATGAGCGGAAGCCCCATAGTACAGAACGGCAAGCTGGTCGGTGCTGTGACGCACGTATTTATCAACGACCCTACGCGCGGATTCGGCATCTCTATCGAAAATATGTTGAAGTCTTACTGATTTATTTGTTTTACTTTATAAAGAGTCCTCATATAATCTTGTATGAGGACTTTCGACTTTTCCCGCCTAAAATGCGACAAAAGATATGTAATAGCGTATATTACTGTCTGTGTCAGCGCGATTATATGTGGCATAGTACTTTGCATAACCGTGCAAATAAACCCGTATATGCAGAATTACGCCTCGGAGTACGTATATTTTGTGTTCAACTTCCGCAATGCGTCGCTGCTTGTGCCAAGGCTTTTTTACGAGCTTGTGTATATGTATGCCTTTTTTCTTATTGCGTACTGCACGCGGCTGCGCCTACTGTGCCTGCCTCTTTTGTTCTTGAAGTGTATGATTTCGTCGGTGTATGCAGGGCTGATAATTTCCGTTTCCGCCTTCGGCGGCGTACTTGCGGCGGTGTTCGTGTTCATACCTTCGTCGCTGTTCACGGTAGTGCTTGAAATTATTCTTATTGAATCGTGCAGAAGTTTCAATAAAAGGTATGCGCCGTTTGTACCGGCAGGGTTGGCGCTTATTTCTATGCTGGCGGAATGTATCTTTCTGAATGTGTTGTTCAGGGTTGTTGTCGCCATTGCCTGATTCTGTATCGGCTGAAAAAATTTAATTTTGGCTGCGCATATTATGGTTGCGCGGCAGACGGATATGCGGCCGTCAGGTTGCCTGATTTTTGATGTTGTATAATAAATTGCCGATTCCAAATACTTATTGTATGAAAAAGTTATTAGGCATTTTCGGCGCGTGCCTTATTGCGGCGGGCACGTTTTCGTCTTTCGGCTTTGCCGCAGAAACTAAAAGCCCCGCGCTTACCGAGGGGTGCAAATCGGCATATCTTATGGACTTCGATTCGGGGGAGTGCGTGTATAAAGAAAACGAACACGCGCGTATGCCCATAGCCAGCGTCTGTAAAGTTATGACGCTGACTTTGTGTTTCGATGCGGTAGAACGCGGCGAGCTGTCACTCGATGAGGAGGTCGAAGTAAGCTCCAACGCCGCAGGTATGGGCGGTTCGCAGATATTTTTGGAGAGCGGCTATTCATACCCGCTTTCACAGCTTGTAAAAAGCATAGTGGTGTGCTCGGCAAACGATAGCTGCGTAGCCGTAGCCGAGCGCGTTTCGGGCAGCGAAGAACAGTTTGTAGCCGATATGAACGACAAGGCTGAGGAATTAGGGCTTTCCGACACGCTCTTTGCCAATTGTACGGGACTTCCCAAGGATACGCAGTATTCCTGCGCGGCGGATGTCGCAGTGATGTTCTCTAACCTTATCCGCCACGACGAATATTTCAATTTCAGTAAAATATGGCTGGAAGATTTCGAGCACGGCAACGGCAGGACGACTTCTATGACCAACACAAATAAGCTGGTGCGCAGCTACAACGGCTGTGACGGCGGAAAGACGGGCTTTACGGGTGAGGCCGGCTATTGCCTCGCTTCCACGGCGAAGAAGGAAAATATGCGCCTCGTTTCGGTAGTTCTGGGCGCCGACACCAGCGAACACAGGTTCAAAAGCGCCTCGCGGCTGTTCGATTACGGCTTCGCCAATTACAAAAATAAGATTATTCTGGACAAAACCGTCACTCTGAACGATAATTTTGCCGTAAAGGGCGGAAAGAAGCGCGACTTTGCCGTGCTGCCCGCAGACAACTGCTATATGTTCTGCAAGAAGAACGACAGCCCCGAAGCTACGTTCAATATTGTAAGTTCCGACGTTAAAGCGCCCGTCGAAAAGGGGCAGAAGGTAGGCTGCATAGAGGTTTATAAAGACGGCGTTTTATATAAGACGGTAGACGTTGTCGCCGCCGAGAGCGTAAAAAAGGCAAGCTATGGCGACAGAATAAAAGAGGTGGCCGACGGCTGGTCGCTGTGAATGCGCCGCTTTTTAAGGCTTTAAGTATGCCGCAGGGCGGCAAACCCTTTGGTTTTGCGGTGGGCTGAATGTTGCCCTGTATGCACGGCAAGTTCCGTGATTAAACAAAAAGTTTTCATTTAATTGACTAACGGCTCACACTTTGCTAAAATAAAATATATATAATTTTTGCAAAAGGTGCGCTTATGAACGAAAGAGAAACGCTTAAAATAAACGATAAGGGGCATCTCGAAATAGGCGGGTGCGACGCGGTCGCTCTTGCAAAAGATTTCGGGACGCCTCTCTACGTGTTTGACGAGAAATATATCAGGGATATGATGCGCGTATACCGCGACACGATAGACGGCGAGTACGGCGGCAACGGACTTGTTCTGTATGCCTCAAAAGCCTTTTCGTGCGAGGCCGTATACAGAATTGCCGCACAGGAAAATATCGGCGTAGACGTCGTTTCGGGCGGCGAGCTTTATACCGCAGTCAAGGCAGGCTTCCCCGCCGCTAAAATTTATATGCACGGCAACAACAAGCTGCCTTCTGAACTTGAATTTGCAGTAAGTTCGGGCGTGGGCGTGGTGGTGGTCGATTCTTACGACGAAGCCGATATGCTCGACGAAATTGCAAAAAAGGCGGGAATAAACCAGAAAGTTTTAATACGCATTAACCCCGGGGTAGAGGCGCACACCCACGCATTCGTGCAGACGGCGCGCACCGACTCCAAGTTCGGTTTCTCGGTATCCGACGGCACGGCCGTGAAGATGACGGAGTATATACTCGGAAAAAAAAATCTCAGCCTCCGCGGCTATCATTGCCATATCGGCTCGCAGATTTTTGAAAAGCAGTCATTCGTGCTCGCCGCACAGAAGGCTATGGACTTTATCGCTTCGGTAAAATCCGGGCTCGGGTTCGAGGCAGACACGCTCAACATAGGCGGCGGATTCGGCATCTGGTACACCGACGAAGACGCTAAAATCAGCGTGCAGGGCTATGCCGATTACCTGAAAGCGCTTATTTCCGCCGTCAAGGATAAGGCAAACGAACTCGGCTTAAAACAGCCCTTCCTCGTAATAGAACCCGGCAGGTCGATAGTGGGCGAGGCGGGCGTCACACTGTATACGGTTGGCGCCATAAAGGATATACCCGGCATAAAGAAGTACGTCGCAATCGACGGCGGTATGTTCGATAACCCCAGATACGCGCTCTATCAGTCAAAATACACCGTAATTCTTGCCAACAGGGCAAACGAACCTTGCACCGAAAAGGTGACGATAGCGGGCAAGTGCTGTGAAAGCGGCGATATTATTGCCGTAGACGTTCCCTTACCTAAGGCAAAGCGCGGCGACATTGCGGCCGTGCTCTCTACGGGCGCATACAACTATTCGATGGCAAGCAACTACAACCGCAACTTCGTTCCGCCCGCAGTGCTTGTAAAAGACGGCAAAGCGGCATATATAGTAAAGCCGCAGACTTATGAAGATTTGGTGCGCAACGACGTTGTGCCCGATTACCTCAAATAAATTTTCTGCGCACAATTTTAACAGATATGGTAGAAACTGTACTTTTTTATGCGGCATCGGTGCTGGCGATTGTGTTCGTGCTTGTGCCGCACGAATTTGCGCACGCTTTGGCGGCGCACTTAAACGGCGACCTCACGCCAAAGATGAACGGCAGGCTTACGCTCAACCCCGTAAAGCACTTCGACCCCGTCGGGTTCGTGATGTGCGCGCTGGTCGGATTCGGCTGGGCAAAACCCGTCCCCATAAATACCGCCAATTTCCGCAGGTATAAGCTGGGACTTTTTACCACGGCCATCGCGGGCGTAGTTACAAATCACGTAATGGCGCTGATTTTTTATCCGTTCTATCTGCTGTGCGTCAAATACCTCGGCGGAGGATACGGTGCGTATTTTCTGCGTGAATTTTTCCGTCTTGTATACAGTTATAATCTGAGTATTGCCGTATTCAATCTTCTGCCGCTCTTCCCGCTCGACGGATTCAGGGTACTTGAATCTTTGACCAAGCCGTGGAACAGGGTAAGGCAGTTTTTGCAGAGGTACGGTCAGATTATTCTGCTCGTGCTCATCGCCGAAAGTTTTATCTGCGGCATCGCCGTAAGATATTTCAATACGGATATTTTCGGCTACTTCGATATTTTGGGTTACGTAATGTACTTTGCAACCTACTATATAGGTATGCCTATTCGTGCGCTTTGGGGGCTTATAATATGACCGATGAAGAAGTAAAAACTGAACAGACCTCCGAAGGCGGGGAGCAGGCGAGCGTGCAGTCCTCCGCCGCGGCAGAAAATGCGGCGGTAAATGAAAATGCGGCAGAGAATGTTGCCAAAGCGCCCGCGGCCGAAAAGCAAAATATTGCAAAGGAATATGCGAACTTTGAATCAGACGTGGACTATACCACCGTGCTCGACGACTTCGAAGGCCCGCTCGACCTCCTTCTGCACCTCATAAACATTGCAAAAATCAATATCGAGGACGTTTTCGTATCACAGGTGACAGAGCAGTTTCTCGATTACATCGAATATATGAAGACCCAGCCTTCGCGCGACGTGGATAAGGAGAGCGAGTATCTGCAAATCGCCGCACAGATTATTTACATAAAGTCGAAGAGTATGCTCCCGCCCGTAGATATGCCGGAAGAGGACCAGGACCTCATTGCAGAACAGCAGGCGTTCATAGAGCAGCTCAAACAGCGCGAATACGAGCTCATAAAGGAAGAGACCCCCAAGCTGAAAGAGCTTGAAACGATAGGATACTATTATAAGGGGGTAGATAAGGAGTTCAGCAAGGTTAAAGTCGTTTACAAGGACTTTACCGTAAGCGCGCTGTTAGAGGCATTTGCAAAACTGATGCTTAAAAACGAAAGCCTTGCGCGCGAAAAGACCAATATCCGCGAAATACCCAAAGACACTTTCACCGTCGAAGAAAAGGCGGAATTTATAAAAAACACGCTCGTTGCGCGCGGAAGCGTGAAGTTTGAAGAGCTGTTTACCACCTATTCCAAAAGCGAAATAATAACCACTTTCCAGGCTATGTTAGAGATGCTCAAACATCAGCGCATTATGGTTGAACAGAGCGGCGTGTTTGAGGAAATAGAAATAAAACTTAACCCCGAATGGGATTTAAAGGACGATTCAAGTGAAAACTATGACGAATATAATTGAGGCGATAGTTTTCGCCTCCGGCGAGCCCGTGCCCGTCAAGTACATAGTCGAAAAACTCGGCTGTTCGTTAAAAGAGGTAAACGCCTGCGTGGACGAACTGAAAGAGAGATATTCTGGCGAAAGCGGAATACATATTCTTGCGTTCAACGGAAAGTTGCAGTTCGCCTCCAACCCTCAGTATAAAGAGCAGGTACAGGCGGTCATAACGCCCATAAAAGAGAAGGAGTTCACCCGCACGATTTTGGAGTGCGCGGCGATTATCGCCTACAAACAGCCCATAACCAAGTCGGAGCTGGAAGACATAAGGCAGGTAAGCTGCGATTATGCCATACATACCCTTATGGACCTCGGAATGATAACCCCCTGCGGCAGAAAAGACACGGTGGGCAAGCCCATACTCTACGCCACGACGGACAACTTTTTGAAGAGGTTCAAACTCAACTCAATCGACGAGCTGCCCGATTATGACGAGCTTATGGCGCAGATTGCCGAACTCAACAGCAGGGCATTCGCCGACGAGGATGAAGAGGACGCAAATTACCTGTATAAAAAAGATGTCTATAACCCCGAAGAGGACGATGAAAACAAGCCGAAAGAAATAGCTAAGGCCAAAGAGGAGAATGCTCCCGTAGTAGAAGACGGCTTTGAATTGCCCGACTTTTTGGGCGAGGACGACGAAGTTATAAAAATTAAAGACGAAGATTAAAAATAAAAAAAGGCTGTGCGCTTGAAAGGCGCACAGCCTTTTTTTATACAACAAAATATACGCAGAAAGCGGCGTATGCGCAGGGCATACGCCGTTTTTTTTGGTTTACGAAAACCACCCGTTGTACGGGTGGTTCCAAAGAGGCTAAGC
>URMT01000024.1 GCA_900549005.1 uncultured Eubacteriales bacterium
CTTCTTCTGCACGGCTTCATAGCCGGCGGACTTCCCGACGCCGCGCCGTCGTTCGGGTAAATATTCTGCCGGTATATTCAATGCGCGCCCGCGCCCTTTGATATGCGCGCTGTATAGCTGCGCCGCAAGGCGTACCTTATATATTACAATACTTATAACTGCTTGCGCGTAAAATCACAAAAGTTGTTTGCAGTTTTCAGATAATACTTGACAAAACGCCCATATAATAGTAAACTGAATAAGTAATAAATTACTTATATATTGCGGCGGGCGGTAAAACCGCTTCACGCGCCGCGGGGAGTTGATATATGGCTGAATACTACGTTGGCATCGACATCGGAGGAATGACTATCAAGGGAATCGTGCTCGACAAAGACGGCAAGGCGCTCTGCGAGGACGTGGCCGTGACCGGTTCTGAAAACGGCGGGGATTTTATGTGCGACATAATCGCCGAACTCGTCTTTTCAATGCTCAAAAAGTGCGGCGTCGACAAGGAAGACGCACACGTGGGCGTCGGCTGCCCCGGCATAATAGACAGCGAAAACGGCGTTTTGGTGTTTTCGGGCAACCTCAATCTGCGCGACTATCCCCTTGCAAGCAAGCTGAAAGAAAGGATAGGCATCTCTGTAAAAATCACCAACGACGCCAATGCGGCGGCCCTCGGCGAGGCGAAATTCGGCGCGGGCAAGAACTATAAAAACAGCATACTCGTCACTCTCGGCACGGGCGTAGGCGGCGGCATAATAATCGACGGCGAGCTGTTCGAAGGCTACCGTTCGGCGGGCGCAGAGATAGGCCATATGGTAATAGAGCGCCACGGCGACGTGTGCACCTGCGGCAGGCGCGGCTGTTTCGAGGCTTACTGCTCGGCTACCGCCCTCGTAAGGCGCACGCGCAGGCAGATGGAGGATAACCCCCGCTCTGCAATGTGGACTAAATACACCTCCGACACCGCCAACGGCAAGACGGCATTCGATTTCTACCACACCGATATCGACGCAAAAGAGGTGGTGGACTGGTACACCAAATACCTCGCGTGCGGCATTGCAAACCTCGCAAACATCTTCCGCCCCGAAATCATAATGCTGGGCGGCGGCGTAAGCGAACAGGGCGACAATTTAATCGTGCCCTTGCAGACCTATGTGGATAAGGAGCTCTTCGGCGGCACGGCATACGCGCCCGTAAAGATAGTAAAGGCGTCGCTCGGCAGCAAAGCCGGCGCATACGGCGCGGCGGCGCTCGCAATGAAGGTTGAATTATGATAAGGGATATTCCCGAAATTTCTCTGCAACGGCTTCCCGTATACCTCAACTACTTGAAGTCGCTTTCGGATGACGAAAAATATATATCCTCGGGCGCGATAGCTCAGGCCCTGGGAATGGGCGAAGTCCTGGTAAGAAAGGACCTTGCCTATACCAGCAGTTCGGGGCGCCCCAAGGTGGGGTATGTCCGCACTGAACTTATTGCCGCGCTCGAAGAATACCTCGGCTGCAATACGCCTAAAAACGCCATACTCGTGGGCGTGGGCGGCCTGGGCAGGGCGCTTCTCGCTTACGGCGGCTTTTCAAAATACGGAATAGAAGTGGTGGAGGCTTACGACAGCGACCCCGCAAAGATAGGGCAAAGCGTGGCGGGAAAACCCGTGCGCGACGTCGCCGAACTTTACAGCGGCGTGGGCGTTCACTGCCCCGTGCTCGCAATGCTCACAGTGCCCGCCTCGGCGGCGCAGGGTGTGTGCGACCTTCTGGTGGAGGCGGGCGTAAAGGGCATTTTAAACTTTGCCCCCGTTCAGCTCAAAGCTCCCGAAAGTGTAACCGTGCGCAATATCGACGTTGCTGCAAGCCTTGCAATTCTCGCCAGCCTGCTTTAAAGGCGGGTGCGCGGCTACATAATTTTGCGGCAAAACGGATTGGGTTGCCGTCGGTCTCCGCGGCGGTTTACCCGTCTGCAAAGGCGGCGCGCGGGCAGGGCGCGGCGCAAAGTAAAGTGCAGGCGCGCGGTAAAAAAATAATATAATTTATTTTCCGGCATATTTTTTAATCTGAATTTTTTGCGGCGGCGCATTTTAATGCGCCGCCGCTTTTGCGTATGCGCTCCTCTCGCGGCAGCGCCTGCGCTCATTTTTATAACGGCCACGCATATGGCGCAGACGGCCACGCATATGGCGCGGGTAGCCGCGGAATATGGCGTATCTGCGCGATAATCTGCGCACTCTACCGTGAGTAGAGTGCGCGTTTGAAGCGGTAGAGTGCCGTTCGGAAAGCGTAGAAAGCGCGGCGGAAATTTTTTAATAAAAAGCGTTGATTTTTGATTGCGCGTATAATAAAATAACTTTGTTGAATAAATATTTCTGCCCTGCGCGCAGCGCTTTTTCCCTTCGGCGCCGCGGCGGCAAGCGGCGCGCCTTTTCACAATACGGCTGCGGAGGGCAAAAGGAGCAATATTTTATGGCAGATTACAAAATTACTTGCTGCTCTACGGCAGATATCTCTGCGGAGCACCTTCAAAAACTCGGATGTGCGTTCGGCAAATACCATTATATAATCGACGGCAAAGATTACGCCGACGACCTCTACACAAGCATTACCCCCGCCGAATTTTACGGCAGGATAGATGCGGGCGCAATGCCCACCACCTCGCAGGTAACTCCCGAAGAGCTGTGCGAAATGTTCGAGCCCGTTCTCGCTGCGGGGTACGACCTTCTGCACATAGAATTTTCGTCGGGCCTTTCGGGCGGCTGGCAGTCGGCAGTAGCCGCGCAGGCAATAATGGCAAAAAAATATCCCGAGCGCAAAGTATATATCGTCGATTCGCTTGCTGCTTCCTCGGGCTACGGCCTGCTCGTGGATAAGGCGTGCGAACTCAAAGCGGGCGGTATGGGCATAGACGAGCTGAAAGCGTGGGTGGAAGAGAACAGACTGCGCGTAAGGCACTGGTTCTTTGCCACCAATCTCGCCCACTTCAAGCGCGGCGGAAGGGTTTCGGGCCCCGCCGCGGCAATTGGCACTATGCTTAAAATCTGCCCCGTTATGGACGTGAACAGCGAGGGCAAACTCATCGTGCGCAGAAAGGCGCTCGGCAGAAAAAAGGCGGTGAACGACCTGTTTGAAAGTATGTGCGCGCAGGCGGAAGGCGGAATCGGCTATTCCGGCAAGTGCTATATAAGCCATTCTATGATGGACGCCGATGCCGCACGCCTGAAATCGATGATTGAAGAGGCGTTCCCCTCTTTGAACGGCAAGGTTGAAATCAACCCCATAGGCACGGTTATAGGTTCGCATACCGGCCCCGGCACCGTTGCGCTCTTCTTCTTCGGAACGGAAAAGCGTGGTTTATAAAAATCAGACTGAATATGCGCCGCGCTACTGCGCGGCGCATAAAATTTTTTATGTATTCCCTTTTCTTTTGCCGCGTTGGTTGCGGCATATATGCGGGGTAATGCGCAAAAAACGATATTTTTCCTTCCGTATTGCGCCCTGTGCGCGCATTTAATATTTTTTCGCGGGCTGCTTTAAAATTGACAGAACGGCAAATATAATATATAATCAGTAAAGACGCGCGCATTTTTTTGCACGGCACACGCCGCGCCGCTCGCCGCAAATCGGACGCAAGTCCGACGTTTATTTTTTTACCCCGAACGGAGTTGTGTTCAAGTGGACCAGGAAAGAGAACAGACCGATTTCGCCGAAAGCGCAGGGAGCGCGGCAGGCGAAGAAAAAACTGAAAATCTGACCCCTGCAAACGATGCCGCGCAGGCGGCCGCACGGCAGGATAGCGCAGGCGCGGAAAAACAGGCTGAGCAGCCCGGCGAACCGCAGGCGGCGCAGCCCGAAGGTGAGGGCGGAGCGGAAAATTCACCCGAAAAGGCAGACGGCGCAGAAGGCCGCGCGCCTGAAATGCAGGAGGCTCAGCCCCCCAAAAAGAAGCACCGCTGGATATGGAACATAGTGCTTATCGCCGTGATAGCGCTCGGCATTTACAGTCTTTTCGGCATATCGGGCGAGATAACCGGCGGCGACGGCTATACCTTTGCCGAGGCAATCGCCAACATAAGCGGCACGGGCACGGCGATGTTTGTTGCCGTGGTGCTCGGCGTAATGATTGCGGACTGCCTTAAATTCTGCATTGCCAACAAGGCGGTTATCGGCAAAGTCCGCCCCGCCGTTGCAATAAAGACCAGCTTTCTGGGCAGGTTTTACGACGGCATAACGCCCTTTTCCACGGGCGGGCAGCCGATGCAGATATATTATATGACCACCAAGGGCGTGAGCGGCGCCGATTCTTCGGCGATAGTGCTTATCAGGTATTTCGGCACAATCTTTGCGTTTACCTTTCTGGGCGCTCTCTCGATGATACTCGGCGTGGTTTTCGGCGTGCTCGACGGCATTTCGGGCAGCACCATTTTAATGGTTGCGGGCTGGATAGGCCTTGCCGTAAACCTCATTCTGCCCATATTCATAACCTTCTTCATCTGCCTGCCGGGGCTTGCAAGAAGGTGCACCACCTGGTTTATCAACGTCGGCGTAAAGCTGCGCATAGTCAAAAATAAAGAAAGGGTGATGGCAAAGGCTTTGAAGACGGTGGAGAACTTCGTAAGTTCGTTTAAAATCATCGTAAAAAAGCCGATATATCTGGTGCTCTTTCTTCTGTGCTGTTTTGTGGAAGAGGCGCTCACTTTCTCAATTCCGTTCTTTGCGATGAAGGCACTTTCGTGCAACGTCGACGGGCTTTACTTCACGGTGTTTGCCCTCAACGCGTTCACTATGTTCGGCGTATCGTTCATACCCACCCCCGGCAACTCTGGCGTGGTAGAGGGTATGGGCGTTCTCGCCTTCCAGGTGGCCGCCGGCCCCGCGCTTGCGTGGTGCGTGCTAATCTGGCGATTCGGCGTGTTCTATGTGTATATCTTCATAGGCGTGCTGATGATTATATTCGACCTGATAGCCAAGAACGTTGGCGGCGGAGCGAAGAAAAGGGCAAACAAAAAAGCAGAAACCAAAAAGGAATAGGGAACAACGCCCCTTTTGACGGGGCGCCGCATAAATAAGCGCCGCGCGGGCTTTTCCGCGACGGTTTGCGGAGGTGAAAAATGAGCGGGGATACAAAAATGCGCGTGCTGATTCTCACCGTAACGGCGGGCAACGGGCACAACGCGTGCGCCAAAGCTATGGCGCGCCGCCTTACCGAAGGCGGAGCCGAAGTTAAAATAATCGACTATTTCACCACGTGGTCTACTCCGCGCGAGAGGTGGACGGTAGACGACGGCTACAACCTTGCGTGCACGTATGCTTTAAGGGTGTATAACGCCTGTTACAGAATGCAGAAGCGCCTGCCCCCCGAGCGCAGGTATTCAAAAAAGATGCTTGCCCAAAAGCTGGGGCTGTGCGTCGCCGAAGAGCTTTTGCAGGTGATAGACGACTTCCGTCCCGACGTAATTTACTGCACGCATTTCTATCCCGCAATCGCCATCTGCGATATGCGCCTTATAATGGATATACCCGCAAAGCTGTACCTCACCACTTTCGATTTCAACCTCTGCCCCTTCTGGGAGGCGGCGGCAGGGGTGGACTACCTCAATCTTTCTACATACGACATAGAGGCCGAGTGTTTGCGCAGAGGATATAAAAAGGAACAGCTTCTGTATTGCGGAATTCCCGTAGACTCAAAATTTTTGCAGCCTGCGGATAAGGCCGCTTCGCGCGAAAAGCTCGGTCTTGACGCCGATATGTTCACCATAATGATAATGTTCGGCGGCGGGCAGTGGAGCGGCGGCCGCAAAATATTCCGCCAGGTGATGCGCGCGCTTGAAAAGGCGCCCTCTCCCGCGCAGATAATAATGATAAACGGCCGCAACGAAAAGGACAGGCGCAAGTTGGAGAGCGCGCTGGTCGACGGCACGTACAAGGGCCACCGCATAGTAAACGTGGGCTTTACCGACGAGATAGAAACTTATATGGCGGCTTCCGACATAATAGTGACCAAGCTCGGCGGCACGGGTGCAACCGAGTGCATAAATATGCTTCTGCCGATAGTCGCGGCCGAAAGGCTTCTGCCCCAGCAGGAGGCGGATAACGCCGTATACCTGCGCGAAAAGGGCGCGGCGCTCACTTACAGGAACACGCGCGAGCTCGGCAGGCACATCGTGCGGCTTATGACCGATAAGGAATTTTACGAAGGTATGCGCGCGGCGCAGGCAGAACTTCGCCTGGGCGGTGTGAAGGAGCTTGCCGACCACATTCTTTCGCAGCCGAAGGCCGTGTATAAGCAGGGTACGCTCTGCCGTCCCGACCTTAAAAAAGCGGTGTACGCCGCTATGGATATGGAAGATAAAAAAGCGCGCGACGGGTTGCGCAAAAAAATAAAAAATAAAAAATAAATATTACCGAAAAAGATTAAAAACGCGCGGGCGCAATCGCTCCGCGCGCTTTTTTTATGTAATGGAATAATATTACACGTTTTATATAAATACAAAAATTGACATTATATTTTTATTATGATAAAATCAACGGGTACAGTGTAATTTTTACTGTTGTCAGATTGTCCGTTTTGCGTCGGCTTCAATCCGCCGCACGCCGGCGGGAATTGGAGAGTATGGATACATTAAACACAGTAATAAGGGTGCTCACCACAATAGTCACGGTATGCACGGCCTATCAGATATTCTATCTGCTGGTGGGCTTCTTTTCGCCTAAAATAAAATTTTCTCCCGCAAAAAAACAGCACCGCTATGCCGTGGTAGTCACGGCGCGAAACGAAGAAAACGTAATCGCCAAGCTGATAGAGAGCATTCATAACCAGACCTACGATAAGGATAAAATAACCATATTCGTCGTCGCCGACAGCTGCTCTGACAAGACGGCGCAAATCTGCCGCGACCTCG
This sequence comes from uncultured Eubacteriales bacterium, assembly GCA_900549005.1. Taxonomy (GTDB): domain Bacteria; phylum Bacillota; class Clostridia; order Christensenellales; family Borkfalkiaceae; genus Coproplasma; species Coproplasma stercorigallinarum. The sequence continues at coordinate 6,881 of URMT01000024.1, forward strand.
GCTGCATAGTATACGTACGCTTCAACGACGACCCCGCAAAGGCGCGCAAGGGCTATTCCCTCAAATGGCTGTTCGAGCGCCTTCTTGTGGATTACGACATAACCTATTTCGACGGCTTCGCCTTTTTCGATGCCGATAACGTGCTTGCGCCCAACTGGTTCGAAAAGATGAACGACGCGTTCGATACGGGCGCGGGTATGCTCACAACCTACCGCAACACCAAAAATTTCGATACCAACTTTATCTCGGCGGCATACGGCATACACTTCTACCGCAGTTCGGCGGTATATCACCGTCCCCGCCAGCGCCTGGGCGTGGCTACGCACATTGCGGGCACGGGCTACGTTCTCAGCTCGCGCCTTTTGCTGGAAGGCTGGCATTATACCAGCCTTACCGAGGATGCCGAACTCACGCAGACTATGGTTTCGCGCGGCGAACGCATAATATTCTGCGAAGACGCCGAATTTTTTGACGAACAGCCTCACACCGTAAAGGTAATGATTCGCCAGCGCCTGCGCTGGGCCAAGGGCAAATTCGTAATATTTTTCAAAAACGGCTGGCGCAACCTGTGCGGCATATTCACGCGCAAAAAGGCCGCCGAAATGTGGGCCAATTACGACGTGTTCTGGTATAATTTCCCCGGCGGACTGTTCGCCGCCCTGCTTTCTTTAATCTCGCTCGTCGCGGGCGTGGTAAGCGGCATAATAGCGGGCACGGCGGTGAGCGACGCAATCACTATGGGCACCAGCATAGATTTCTTCATAAATCTGCTGGTCACCGCGGCGGTGGGCTATGCGGGCCTTACGGCGCAGGCGGCGCTCGTTATGATACGCGAACGCAAGCACATACATTGCCCGCTTAAAAAGAAGATATTATATGTGTTCACCTTCTTCTGGTACGACGTAACCTATCTGCCCATCAGCGCGGTATCGCTGTTTATGCGCGTGCGCTGGAAGCCTATTTTGCACGATAAGGCCTTCGATTACAAGCAGATTGTATCACGTGGGGGTGGGTAAGTAACTTTCCGCTTATACCCGCGTTTGCGGGCGTTGTACTGCATTTCAAAACTGCCGCACGCAGCTGTGCGGCATACCTGTCGCGCGCCCTGCGCACGGCAGCCTTTAACATAAAAAATTTAACGGTAAAATCGTATGCGTGCCGCGCGGGCGCGGGGCTGGGCTATTCGTTTGCGGCTATGTACGGACTGATGTTCATAATCTGCCTGACCACCGCCGTGACGGAGTGGCGGCGTATAAAGGCTCCCGCATATAAAAAGATACTGTATCTGTTCACCTTTCCGTTTTTTATGGCAACATACATCCCTATATCCGTCGTCGCCCTCTTCAAAAAGGTGGAATGGAAGCCGATAGAGCACACCGCCGCCATCACGCTCGACGATTTGAATTCCAAAGACGGGAAGTAATCTGCGCCTATTGGTAAAAACGCCGCATATTGCGGCGTTTTTACGCTTTTTACGGCAAAAATGGATAAATATGTTTTGCCGTTTCACGCAAACATACTCCCTTGTCATTTCGACCGGGCTAATCTCCTATCCTCCCCCTGTCATTTCGACCGGGCTAATCTCCTATCCTCCCCCTGTCATTTCGACCGAGCGAAAGCGAGCGGAGAAATCTCGGAGTAAAAAGGACAGATTTGCAGAGATTTCTCCGTGCGTTCCCTTCGGTCACTTAGTTTGCGGTTTCCCGAAGGGAGCCCTCCGCAAAGTAGCGTCGCTACGCTCATCTGCCGTTTCCACACAAAGTGTGGAGCCTCGGCAGGGCAGCGCTTCGCTCGCGCACGCGAAATGACAACAAGGGGTGGCGTGCGCTTAGTTGAAATGACACTTTCGGAAACATCTCGGCAAAAATGGATATTGACTTTAACTGCCTTATATGGTAAAATTTATTATGCGGAAGGGTGCGGGCAGCACCGCGTTCCGCCGCTACAAACGTGAATTTTCAGGCTGAACCAAAGGACAGTAATATATGATAAACAGAATGGCGCTATTCAGCGACGAAACGGCCGCCTTCCGCACCCCGTACGAGCCCGTCAAGGGCGATTTGGTCACAATCAGGCTGCGTACGCTCGCGGACGACGTCAAACGCGCATATATAGTAATCAACGGGCTCAAAAAGGAGATGTCAAAGTGTGCTACGGAAGGGCTTTTCGACTATTATTCCGTCACCCTCACCTGTACCGACGACCCCGTAAGTTACTACTTCGTCATCTACGACGATGACGACAAGGTGTGCTATAACAAACTCGGCTGGGCAGAGAACAACCAGTCGGAATACAACTTTTCGTTCATACCCGGCTTCAAGGTGCCCGATTGGGCAAAGGGCGCCGTCGTGTACCAGATTTTCGTGGACAGGTTCTGCAACGGCAACCCCGCCAACGACGTGGAAAACAACGAATATTACTACACCGGCTCGCACAGCCGCAAGGTAAGCTACTGGGGCAAGTACCCCGATAACCTCGACGTAAGCAACTTTTACGGCGGCGACTTGCAGGGCGTGCGCAGTAAGCTCGACTACTTGCAGAGCCTGGGCGTTGACGCCATATATTTCAACCCCATTTTCGTATCCCCCTCCAACCACAAGTACGACACGCAGGACTACGACCACATCGACCCGCACCTTGCGGTGATAGAGGAGGACGAAAATCACGCGATGGCCGACTGGGAAAAGCACAACGGATTTGCGCGCAGGTATATAAGGCGCGTCACCTCGCAGGTCAACCTCGAAAAGAGCAACGCCTATTTTGCCGACCTCGTAAAAGAGGTGCACGGCCGCGGGATGAAGATAATAATAGACGGCGTGTTCAACCACTGCGGTTCCTTCAACAAATGGATGGACAGGGAGGGCATATACCTCGACAAAGAGGGGTACGAAGACGGCGCATACCAGTCTGTAATCAGCCCCTACCGCAGCTATTTCCACTTCAACCGCCCCAACGAAAACTATTCCGATTACGAGGGCTGGTGGGGCTTTGAAACGCTTCCCAAACTCAACTACGAAGATTCTCCCGAACTTATAGAGAACATAATGAAGATAGGCGAAAAGTGGGTTTCGCCGCCCTATAACGTAGACGGCTGGCGGCTGGACGTTGCGGCCGATTTGGGCCATTCGCCGCAGTTCAACCACTGGTTCTGGTCAAAGTTCAGAAAGAGGGTGCGAAAGGCCAATCCCGAAGCCTTTATTTTTGCGGAACATTACGGCGACCCCGCCCCGTGGTTCGACGGCAGGCAGTGGGACACCGTTATGAATTACGACGCCTTTATGGAGCCCGTAACCTGGTTCCTCACGGGTATGGAAAAGCACTCCGACAGCCGCGACGACAGGTTGCTCGGCGACGGCATATATTTCTTTGACAGTATGTTCAGGAATATGAGCCGCTTCCCCAGGCCCTCGCTCGATTCGGCGCTCAACCAGCTTTCAAACCACGACCATTCGCGCTTTTTAACGCGCACCAACCGCACCGTTGGCAGAACGGAAACGCTCGGGGCGGAGGCGGCGGGCTTCGGCATAGATAAGCGCGTGTTCCGCCTGGCCGTCACCATTCAGATGACGTGGATAGGTTCGCCCGGAATATACTACGCCGACGAGGCGGGTCAGGTCGGCTGGACCGACCCCGACTGCCGCCGCACTTACCCGTGGGGCAACGAGGATGTTGAGCTGATTGAATTCCACAAACAGCTCACCGCAATGCGCAGGCGCGTGCATTGCATAAGGATTGGCTCGCTCAAAAAGCTGGACGCGGGGCACGGTTACATCGCATACGCGCGCTTCGATTCCGAAGATTGCGCCGTGGTGCTGGTCAACGTGCGCGACGAAGAAATCCGTCTCTCCGTTCCCGTGTGGGAAGCGGGCGTGGACGCGGGCGCAAAGATGAAGCTTGAAGTTTCCACGACGAACGAGGCGTATCTGGGCGAAGATTACCGCGTAAAGTACGGCCGCCTGCACGTAACAATGCCCGCAAAGTCTGCCTGCGTTTTAAGCTGCAAGCTGGGCGGGCGGCACAGCGGACAGCAGATGAGTATGTTCGTGTGACAGCGCTCACAAAATTTTCGCCCTGGCCGAGTGCGAAAATTTTCGTAATTTTGAGAAACTATGTTTCTCTGGCGGCATTTTTTAAGTGCCCACGATTATAGAAATGCCGCCATTCACTTCCGGTGAGCTCGCTTTCGCGACAAATTGTGTCGCGCGTAAGCGGCGAACTAAATTCGCCTTGCGCCCGTAAATTATTTTTTTAATAATAATCTGTCATTTCGCGTGCGCGAGCGAAGCGCTGCCCTGCCGAGGCTCTACACTTTGTGTGGAAACGGCAGATGAGCGCAGCGACGCTACTTTGCGGAGGGCTCCCTTTGGGAAACCACAAACCAAGGGCGCAGCCCGCGTGGAGAAATCTCATCAAAAAACATTGCATTTTCAGATTTCCTGGCTGCGTTCGCCTGCGGCTCTCTCCGCTCGAAATGACAGGGGGGGGGTGCGGCGGCGTACCTTTCGGCGTACCTTTGCGCCATTTAAGAGAGGTTTACAGGGTTTTCCTCTACGTATACGAGCGCTTCGGCGCTTGTATACTTCACCGCCAAATCGTAAATCCCGGGCAGGAGCGAAGCGCTTTCAAGCCGCATAAGCACCTGGTAGCGCACCCTGCCCTGTATTTTTTTGATGGGCGAGTGCATCTTGTTGAGGAATATGAATTCCCGCGGGTGCTGCTGCCGGAGTTCTTCGGCGCCGAAGTATACCCCTTTGAGCGCCTCCAACGCGCTTTCGTCGCGTTCGGACGTGACCATCACCCTGCATATCAGCGAGAAGGGCGGGAACTTTGTAGCCTTCCTCAGCTCCACCTCGTTTTTGAAGAAGCCGAGGTAGTCGTAGTTCACCGCAAAGCGGAGTATGTAATTTTCGGGCGAGTAGGTCTGCAAAACGACCTTGCCCGCTTCGCCCGCCCTGCCGCTTCTGCCCGCGACCTGCGTTATGAGCTGGAAAGTGCGCTCGCCCGCGCGGTAGTCGGAAAAGTGCAGGCTCATATCGGCGTCGAGTATGCCCACGAGCGTGACCGAGGGGAAGTCGTGCCCCTTGGCTATCATCTGCGTGCCCACGAGGATATCGGCCTCTTTATCGCCGAACTTCTTCAAAATTTTATAGTGCCCCTCTTTGCCCGAGGTGGTGTCGTTATCCATCCTTAATATGCGCGCCGAGGGGAAGGCCGCCTTCAAATCGGCAACCACCCTCTGCGTGCCCGTGCCGCCGTACCTTAAATGCAGTCCGCCGCATTCGGGGCAGGCGCGCGGCATATGGTATTTTGCGCCGCAGTAGTGGCACTTCAAACAGTTTTCTTCCGAATGGTAGGCAAGCGACACGTCGCAGTGTTCGCACTTCAAGGCATAGCCGCAGTCCTGGCAGATAACGGTGTGGGAATAGCCGCGCCTGTTCAAAAATACAATCGCCTGGTTGCCGCTTTGCAATGTATCTGAAAGCTCTTCGCGGAGCGCCTGCGAAAAGGCGGAGTTGTTTCCGCGCTTTACCTCTTTTCGCATATCGGCAATGGTTATGTGCGGCAGCGGCTTTCCGTTTATGCGTTCGGTGAGCGTGATTAAGTTATATTCGCCCGAAACGGCGCGGGAATATGCCTCGACCGAGGGGGTGGCGCTGCCTAAAATGAGTTTGCAGCCGTTGTTGCGCGCGCGCATTTCGGCCACTTCCACCGTGGAATATCTGGGCGCCGATTCTGAAAAGTAAGAGCCGTCGTGCTCTTCGTCGATGATTATCGCGCCTATGTTTTCGAGCGGGGAGAATATTGCGCTGCGCGCGCCGATGGCTATCTTCGCCTCGCCCGTCCTCAGCCTCCACCACTCGTCGAACCGCTCGCCCGCAGAAAGTCCGCTGTGGAGTATTGCCGCCTTGTCGCCGAACCTGCGTTTGAGCTGGGAAAACATCTGCGGGGTGAGGGAGATTTCCGGCACCAGAAAGATTGCAGTCTTGCCCCTTTCGAGCGCGCGGCTTATTACGTTCAGATAAATTTCCGTCTTGCCGCTGCCCGTAACGCCGTGTATGAGCTGAACGGTCTTATCTGAACTTTCTATGCTTGCAAGCGCCGCCTGCTGTGCGGGGGTGAGGGTGCGAGGGGGCTCTGCCCCGCCTTCGAACGAGGAGGGCGCGCGGTTGATTTTTACCTTCACCAGCTCTGCGCCGCCCTTTTCGATTACTGCATTCACCGCGCTGCGCCCGAATTTTTCGCACGAGGAGGTGTAGTCGGCCTCGCCGCGCTCCTTTAAATACGACAAAAATTCAGTCTGCTTTTTGGCGCTCTTTAAAAGTTTTATGTCGTCGGTTATAAACCGCGCGAGCTTTTTGTATACCTCGTGCACGCGCCCCGCGCGCATTTCGGCGGGCACGAACAGCCGAAGGCATACCGCCTTGGGCACGCGGTAGCGGGCGGAGAGTTCGTTCATCAGGGTGAAGCACTCTTCGCAGAAGGCGGGAGGTTCGTCGTAGACGTATGCCACGGGCTTGATTTTTTCGGGCGGGAAGGCGCTGTGAGATGACAGCCCCGCAACGAAGCCGTCTACCACCCTGCCGCCGAAGGGCACCTTTACCCTGCTGCCCGCCTTCAAACTATCGTCGCAGGAATATTCGAATATTCTGTCCACCTGGGAGTGGGCGATGTCTACTATTACCTGTGCATACATAAGTTTATTTCCAACGCGCCGTGCAAAGCCGCGCATATGCGTTGCATTGCTTTGTTCTTAAAAGTTGTTACTGGCAGCCACTTCCGCCGCTTCATTGCACTGCCCGCATTGCCACGGCAGGCGTCTGCCGACAGAAACCGCAATCCGTCCGCCACTTTATAAAACAGCCCCACACCTGTGCGCGGGGCTGTTTTATGAAAAATTCAGTCTTTGACGCTGGTAACCTTGCCGCTGTCTATTTCGTAGCAGGCAAGCGTTATCTCTTTCATCTTATTGGGCAGCTCTTTGCCGTTGTTCTGCTCTATTATCTGGCGTGCGCGCTTGGCCGCAACCACGCAAAGTTCGTAGCGCGAAGCCTCGTGCCCGTCTGCCGAAAGTTTTTCTATAAGTTCGTCTACCGCCGGTTTGTTAATCATTTTAAACCTCCTTTTCCTTGCGGATTATAGCAAGAATACTCTCCGCCGCGCGGGTAACTTCGTCGTTGACCACGCAGTAGTCGTATTTATCACTCTTTGAAAGTTCGTATTCCGCCCGCGATATGCGCAGGGCAATCTTTTCGTCGCTCTCCGTTCCGCGCTTTTTAAGCCTTCTTTTCAGCTCCTGCATATCGGGCGGGGTTATCATAATGAGCACCGCCGAAGGGTGCGATTTTTTTACCATAAGCGCGCCGTCTACGTCGATTTCGAGTATTACGTCGCACGTTTCAAGTTTTTCTTCCACGAACGCCTTTGGCGTGCCGTAATAATTTTCGAAGTGGGCGGAATATTCCAACAGTTCGCCGCGGGATATCATCTGTTCGAAGCGCTCCTTCGGGATGAAAAAGTAATCTTTCCCGTCAACTTCGCCCGCGCGGGGTGCGCGCGTGGTGCACGAAACGCTTTCGCAGAGGCCGGGGCAGAGTTCAAACATCTTTTTTATTACCGTGCCCTTGCCCACGCCCGAGGGGCCCGATATTACGGCGAGCACGTTCTTTTTTATATTATTCAACGTTCTGCACCTGTTCGCGTATTTTTTCGATTTCGTTCTTCAAGGCAAGTCCGCAGCGCGTAATCTCTATGTCGTTGCTCTTGGAGCATATGGTGTTGGTTTCGCGGTTGAATTCCTGAACGAGGAAGTCGAGCTTTCTGCCTACGACGTCTGCGCGGCAGATTTCCCTGAACTGCTCGATATGCGATTTTAAGCGCGTGAGTTCTTCGTCTATATTGGACTTGTCCGCAAACAGCGCCACCTCGGTGAGCAGTTTGCCCTCGTCGACGGTTACGCCTTCCAGAAACTTTTTAACCTTCTCTTCCAGCCTTGTCCTGTAATCTGCCGCGACGAGCGGGGCGCGCGCTGCAACCTTTGAAACCAGCTTTTCGATGGTGTCCATACGCGAGAGCATATCGGCTTTCAGTTTTTCGCCCTCTTTGAAGCGCATAGCGTTCAGATTTTCAAGCGCCGCGCACAGCGCCGCATCTGCCACAGCGGTAAGTTCTTCGTCGGCGCCCTGCCCCTCTTCGCGCAGAATGACGTCGGGCATTCTTAAAAGGGCGGAAGCCGTCAAATCGCAGGGCACGTCGGGGCAGATTTCGGCAAGTCTTTTTGCCGCCGCCACGTAAGAGAGGGCAGCGCCCTCGTCAAGGCTCAAAGACTTCTTCTTTTCGCGCCTGTCGGTCAGGCTTACATACACGTCGGCGTGCCCGCGCGTGAGTTTTTCGCGCAGTTTTGCGCGCATTGCCTCTTCGTATGCGGCAAAAATTTTGGGGCATTTGAAGGAAGCGTCGAGGTAGCGGTTGTTCACCGTCTTTATCTCCACAGAGAGCTCTATGCCGCCCTGCCTGTATTCACCCCTTCCGTAACCGGTCATACTTAGCATATGCGCACCGCCTTTTTCGCAACCTGAATTTGCGCGCCGCCTTAAAAGCGCGCCTTGTGTGCAGATTACATTATAGCAAACGGCGCAAAAAATTACAAGCGGTTTGCCGCGATATTCAATATTTGCGGCTAAATTTGCCCGCGCCCGCCCGCTTACGCTTCCCGCTTTGCACGGCAGCGCAAACGGCGCGGGGCGGCTCAGTAGTCCTCCCTGCCGTCCTCGGCAATGCCGCGCACGCGCGTGCCCACAAGGCGGTAGCAGTTTTTGGGGTCGGTTTCGAACAGGCTGACGGGTTGGTTCGAGCCTGCCACCTCGCCGGAAGTTTCGGCAAAGTACGCAGTTTTGCCCGCGCACATCACCACGGGCACGCCGTAGAGGTAGGCATATGCCCTGATTAAAAGGGGCGGCATAAAGCCCGTAAGTTCTTCCGTCACCGCGACTATCACGTTGCAGCCGCAGGCCGAGAGGGCGCGCACGCCCTCGGGGAAGTACAAATCGTTTTCTATGCACACGCCCACCTTGTAGCCGCCGACGGAGTACAGCCCGAGGCAGGCGCCGCTTTTATATTCCTCGCCGCCGAACACGTGGTTCATATCGGCAATGCCCAAAAGTTTGCCCCTGTCGGCAACGGCGGCCGACTTTCTGCGCACCCCGCGCGATACCGTCTTGCAGGCGCATACCACCCCGCACGAGGCGGCGCGCGAAAGGCGCGCCGCCTCTTCAAATTTATCGCTCCTGCCCGAAAGCTCGCTCTCGTAGTCCACCTCTCCCAGACGGTTGAAGCCGAACAGCGCGAGGTCGCATTCGGGCAGCCTGCCTCCACCGTCCGTAACAACGCATACCTTCATACCGTACATTATACTGCCGCCGCGCCCGTTTTGTGAAAGCCGCCGCCGCGAAAGCGCACGCGCGGCTTAAAAAAACTGCCCGTAAGCCCGTTCGCCCCGCGCGGCTTAAAAAATTACGGGGCAAAAATTGGTGCAAAACCTGCAAAAATCGCGGGGCGGGCGCATACAATATGTTGCTATGAAAAAATTTGTTACTTTCGCGCTCGCCGCGTGCATCGGCGCGGCGCTCATCCCCGCGGCCGCGTGTACGCAGAAAACAGACCGCACAAGCTACGACATAACCTGTTCTTACAGCCCCGAAGAGAGGACGCTGACCGCCGAATGCAAGGTGAACTACTACAACGGCGGCGCGCCCACGGACTGCGTAAAATTCAACCTGTACGGCAACGCATACAGGCAAAACGCGCTGTATAAGCCCGTTTCGGGCGAACTTTCGGGCAGGGCGTACTATGCGGGAATGAGCTACGGCAGTATGACGGTCGAAAACGTAGAGGGCGGCACTTTTGAGGTGTGCGGCGAGGACGAAAACATTCTGGAAGTAACCCTGCCGCAGACGCTGGAAAGCGGCGAAAGCGCGGAGATTGTGATAAATTATACCCTCACCCTTGCCGAGGTGAATCACCGCACGGGCGTTGCCGAACACGCCGTGAACCTGGGCAACTTTTACCCGATTGCCTGCGCGAGGGACGAAGAGGGGCAGTTTGAAGAGTGCGTATATTACAGCGACGGCGACCCATTTGTATCAGATTGCGCCGACTATATGGTGGAAATAACGCTGCCAGAAGGGTACGAGGCGGCGACGAGCGGCGAGCTTGTGAGCTCCTCTTCTTCCACCTTCACCTATTCGCTTGAATGTGCGCGCGATTTCTGCATTGTGCTTTCAGACGAATTTGAAACGCTCACCCGCGAGGTAAACGGCACGCAGATAACCTACTATTACTACGACGACAGCTCCGCGCAGAGCAAGCTGGACGCCGCCGCGCAGAGCTTCGAATATTTCTGCGGCGCGTTCGGGGAATATACATACCCCACTCTTGCAGTGGTGCAGACGGGCTTTGCGGCGGGAGGTATGGAATATCCCGCGCTCACTATGATAAACGGCGAACTAACCGCCGACGAGGCGATATACGCCATAGTGCACGAAAACGCGCACCAGTGGTGGTATGCAATGGTGGGCAGCGACCAGATGAACTGCGCGTGGCAGGACGAGGGACTGGCGGAGTACAGCACGCTGATGTTCTTTGAAAACCACCCGGATTACGGCTACACGCGCACGGGGCTTGTAAACTCGGCAACGAGCGCGTACCGCGCGTACTATACCGTATACAACCAGATATTCGGCGACGCCGACACCACTATGAACAGGCATTTAAAAGACTTCGTAAGCGATTATGAATACGTGAACATTGCCTATAACAAGGGGCTGATACTATTCGACACCCTGCGCACCTCGATTGGCGACGAACGGTTTTTGGCAGGGCTGAAAGATTATTTTGAAAAATATAAAGAAGAATATTTTAAAATTTTATATGAAATGAAAAAGGATAATTTTAAATGGTATGTAGAGAAATTATATGGTTGGGACGAAGAAACTCAAACTCAGTTTCAAAAGGATTTTATAGAAGAACATAGAAATGATATAAATGTTATTAAAGTAGATAATGAAATTATAGGTGTATTTACGAACTATATTAATGAAAATGACGAAAGCGAAATAAGCTTATTCTATATAGATAAAAAATATCAAAGCCAAGGAATTGGAACAGAAATTTTACAAAAGCAGCTTGAAATTGATAGGAATAATAATAGAAATACAATATTGCAAGTTTTTAAGGAAAATCCAGCAAGATTTTTATATAAAAAAGTTGGATTTGAGGTATATGAAGAAACACAGACACATTATAAGATGAGAAGAAAAGTAAAAAAAGAAGAGTTAGAATTAGTATTTCCAACAAAAGAATATAAAAAAGAAGTTGAAGAATATTTACAAGAATTTTTAGACAATGGCGAAAACGAAATTGCAGGAGATGGCGAACTTGATAGAATTAAGGATTTTGATAAATGGTTAGAAAAAGTAAAAAATGATTTATCCATTGATACAATAGATAAAGATAGAATTCCGGCAACAGTATATTTAACTATAAGGAAATCAGATAAGAAAATAGTTGGAAATTTACAAATAAGACACTTTTTGAATGAAAAACTATTAAATTATGGAGGACATATAGGAGATAGCGTAAGACCGTCTGAAAGAAGAAAAGGTTATGCAACAGAACAAATAAGATTGGCATTAGAAAAATGTAAAGAATTAGGAATAGATAGAGTATTGATGGATTGTGATAAAACGAATATTGGATCTGCTAAAGCCATTCAAAATAATGGTGGCATTCTTGAAAATGAAATATATATGGGAAATGAACTTGTACAGAGATATTGGATTAGTTTAAAGAAAAGATTTGTTACCAATCCTAATAATATGGAAATTGTCCAAAATGGAGATTTTAAAATAAAAAGTTTTAATAATTCGGATTTTAAAGGAGATATTGCATTAATTAACTTTAATAAAATGTATAAACCATATATGATTGAAAGTACTAATTTATGTATGGCAAATGATAACTATAAATGGCTTGAATTTTATGATTATAATAAGAAATATAGATTAACAGCCATGTATAATGAAAAAAATGAAATTTTTGAATGGTATTTTGATATAGCAAGAGAAATTGGAAAAGAAAATGGAATACCTTATGAAGATGATTTATACCTTGATGTTGTTGTAACGCCTACAGGAAAAATAATATTACTTGATGAAGACGAATTAAAAGATGCTTATGAGAGATTAGAAGTTAATCAAGTAGATTACGATATGGCATATACTGAAGCAAAGAATTTAATGGAACAACTAGAGAAAAATATAGATAAGCTAAATACATTTACAAATAAATATTTAAAGGAAATGATTGGAGATGACACATAATGCCAAAATTTATACAAATTATTGGACCTCAAGCAGTTGGGAAAATGACAGTAGGTCAAGAATTAGCTAAAATAACAGGATACAAATTATTATATAATCATATGACAATAGAAATGGTAAGAAGTATATTTGATTATGATAAAGAAGCATTTTTAAAAATAAATAGTATTATTAGATATGAGATTTTTAAAGAATTTGCAAAAAGTAAGCAAAAAGGAATTATATTTACAGGTTGTTTTGACTTTGGAAATGATTTTGAAAAAGAAAAGGAAGAAACAGATAAGTGGATGGACTTATTTGAAGAAACATAT
>URMT01000025.1 GCA_900549005.1 uncultured Eubacteriales bacterium
CTATTATTTTCCTTCAAAAAGTGTTACATTGGAATTGCCAAGAAAGCATCCGATTTGAAACATAAATGACTTATCAACAGATCCAAAAACTACTAAGTCTGACGCAGTACGCGCCTGAGGAGGAACAAAACGAAATAGCAAATCTTATAGCCAAGACCGCAGCGTTTCAGGCGACAACTCCGACTCTCATTTAGAGCCGGACGGTTCGGTACGCTTTACGCAAAAGGAAATTTCTAAAATGCCTAAGACATTCAAAAAAGAATTCAGAACTAACGGCTGCACCGCACACGTCCGCAAACGCAGGAGCGGCAAGCACAACTGGAATTATGAGATACGTTATCGCAGAAACGGCTACGATATTCAGGTTTCCGCAAATTTTCTCGACGAGGCCAAGCGGAAATTTATAGACAGGTTAAGCGTAGCAGAGAAAGCGGTAAACAAAGCGAGCGACGCCGCCATTCCCTCCACTTTCACCGACTTTGCCGATTATTTCTTTGAAAATTTCTACAAACGCAAAGTCGCCGCGAGCACGTTGAGAGTTGCGCTCAACCAATTCAAAAACCATTTACAGCCGTGTTTCGGTAATATGCAGCTCAAAAAGATAACGCCGAAGAATTGCCAGATTCTGTTAGATAAACTCGAAGCCGACGGCAAAGGCAAAACTGCCGAGGACTTATTTACCATCCTCAACCTTATCTTCAAAGCGGCTGTAAAGCACGGACTTATACCTAACAACCCTATGGACATGGTATTTCATCAGAAGCACGAGCGCGAACACGGTAAAGCTCTTACAAAAGCAGAGGAAAGGCTATTGCTTGAAAAGACGGCAGACACTCCCTATCAACTCATGTTTGCCATAGCCCTATATACAGGCCTGCGCCCTAACGAGTATAAGACGGCACGCATAGAGGGCGATTTTATTGTAGCCAATAACAGCAAGAGAAAGAATGGCAAAACAGAACTTAAAAAGATACCCGTTACTCCGATGTTAAAACCTTATTTAGAAGATATAACCGAACTTTACTTTACCCGCCTTGAGCAGATAAGAAACAAGTTCAATAAGATACTGCCCGGACATAGGCTTTACGACTTACGCACTACTTTCTACACCCGCTGTATGGAATGCGGAGTCGCAGAGGCGGCAATAAAGAAGTTTGTGGGCCACAATCTCGGCGGGCTTGCAGATACATACGCAGACCTTTCCGACGAGTTCCTCTTGACCGAGGGTCGGAAGCTGGATTATACATACGACAATATTTAAGGGAAAGGGAGCGCCGCTCCCTTTTTTATTGTCTATACTTTCAGTCGCACCGAAAAACGTTCGATAACAAACGATTAAACGGCGATTTTATGCCCCAATTCATGCCCCAAAACGCCGATTAAAACGAGACTTTTGCCTTAAATTTACGAACGACGTTCGATTACAGGTATGCCACAAAAATCATAAAAGTATGTGTAATTTGTCTATATTTTTTGTGTTTTTCGGGGCATAAAACACAAATCGCATCGTTTTGAAAATATCTCCAAAACACATGAAAAATGACCGTTTTCGGCTTGAAAACGGTCATTTTTGATTGAAATCCGGCAACTTCCTATCCTCCCGGGCGCTATATGCCAAGTACTTTCGGCGTAGACGAGCTTAACTTCTGTGTTCGGAATGGGAACAGGTGGATCCTCGTCGCCATTATCACCGGAATGGCTCCGCTTGTTGGACTTGAAGGGACAACGCGAGATGTAAAAATATATAAAAACGGGGCCAATTTGAGCTTTTTTTGCTCAAATTGGCCCCGTTTTAAGTGTCCGCATAAATCTTTGCGACAAATTTGCGACAAAATAATTTAACTTTTTATCGGCTACAACCAAAACATTACTTTTATTAAATTTTCCGTTTCGGAAAAAATATTAAAAGTTATTTCGTTTCGCTTGCTTTTTAAGATGGATAATGTTATACTTTCAAAAAATGCATGCGGAGCAGAAAATGGATATCAAGCGCGACGTCTATCTGAACAGGCTTATAGCCCGTAAAAATAACGGGCTTATAAAAGTCATCACGGGCATACGGCGGAGCGGCAAGTCGTACCTTATGAACAATCTGTTTTACAGACACTTGCTTGAAGCGGGAACACCGGAAGATCACATAATCAGATTCGCCTTCGATTCGGCAAAAGACCTGTTATCTATCGGAGAAAACTTTACAGCGCTCATACGCGAAAAACGCAAAGCCGATCCCGCAAAATTTATAGAATATATCTCAGACAAAATCAGGAACGACGGCAACTATTACCTTCTGCTTGACGAGATACAAGAACTTGACGGGTTTGAGAGCGTGCTAAACGGGTACCTTAGAAATGACAATATAGATATATACGTTACCGGCAGCAACTCCAGATTTTTATCCACCGACATTCTTACCGAATTTGCCGGGCGCGGCGACGAGATACACATTCTCCCGCTGTCCTTTTCCGAATTTCTGCCCGCATATGGCGGAAATACCGATGCCGCACTTGAAGAATACATGGTCTACGGCGGGTTGCCTGCAACGCTGTCCTTTAAGACTGACGAGCAAAAAATAGCATATCTTGAAACACAACTTAAGACCGTATATCTGCAGGACGTAGTAAAGCGCAACAATTTATTTTCCGACAGAGATCTAGGCGAATTGTTGGACGTGCTATCAAGCTGTATATCCACGTTGACAAACCCCGCCAAACTTGCCGATACATTCAAAAGCGTAAAGCGCTCAACGATAGCCGCCTCCACAATAAGCAAATACATTGAATACCTGCAGGAAGCATTCATAATCAAGAAAGCGCTTCGCTACGACGTTAAGGGCAGAAAATATATAAATACCCCATACAAAGTTTACTTTGAGGACATAGGCCTGCGCAATGCGCGGCTCAATTTCCGGCAGACCGAACCGACGCATATCATGGAGAACATCATCTTCAACGAATTACGCTACCGCGGTTACAATGTTGACGTGGGTGTCGTTGAGAGCCGGGAATATGACGGCGGCAAAGACGTAAAAAAACAGCTTGAAATAGACTTTGTGGCAAACCTCGGCAATAAGCGCTATTATATACAATCGGCATACGACATACCGACCGAAGAGAAGAGATTGCAGGAAACGCGCTCTTTTGACAAGACGGGCGACTCGTTCAAAAAGATAATAATAATAGAACGCGACATAAAGCCCCGCCGCGATGACAAAGGCTATCTTACGATAGGGCTAAGGCAATTTCTGCTTGACCCCTACAGCCTGGATCTGTAAAACACTATAAGAATGTACTTTTGTAATACTCACGCTGCATTTTGCCGCCACACTATAAAGTGTATTAACGTAAAAACTCCACGCTATAAAGCAGGGAGGTTTTGATTATAAAGCGAAGCACTCATTTACAAACAACGAGCGCTTTGCCGTGTAAAACAAAAGGGCCGGGCGATAAAACGCCCGACTCTTCGTTTTTTACTATTTAACAATTTACCACAATCTGCCACAGCTCGTCCTGTCGGCATTGCGTCCATCTTGCGCGGACAATTTTAACCTATAGGGTTATCGCGCCTTTCGATGTTGTCCGTCTTGGGCGACCAGGTAAGGTTGGCGGAAGTTTGCACTTTTATGCAGTCCACGACGGGTCCTCCCGTTCTGCCTGCGCCGTCCGAACCGGGGTTGAGCGTGTTGCTGAGAACGGTGAGCGAAATGACGTTTTTGCCCTCCTTCAACGTTGCGGAATTTGTGACGGTTTTATCGGAAAACTTCATTTCGGCCATGGCCCCCATACCGGAAGTGCCCTGCACATATATCGAGGTGTACGGGATCTCTTTGCCGTTGAGTTTTACCGAGTATATATCCGGCGTAAGATTGAGATCGCCGAGCTCGGAACCGAGGCGCAGTATTATGGTGGCCGTTGCGGCACCGTCGGATTCGAACACAAAGTTGAGCGGCTGATTTACAGAATACGTATACCCCACATAATAGCCGTTGCTCCAGCCGAGATCCTTCTGCGCCTGCGTGCCATCGCCGTAGATCATGTCTACGCCGCTTTTATCGATGGAAGTTCCCGCGCCGGACACATTGTCAAGGTCAATATATTCGGCCTCGAGCGTATACGTCTGCGAACCGCCGCCTCCGTTCCCTCCTCCGCCGCCGCACGCGGCAAGCGCCGCCGCGCTGCCGATGACGGCAACAGCAAGCAACATTCCCAAAATCTTTCTGCATTTCATTTTAATCTACCTCCGATTTGATTTTAAAAATATTCGGCTTGAATTTTTTTAGCAGTATGACGGTGCCGAAGGCCGCCGCTGCAACAAACAACACGCAATCTACAACTATAAGCCATATCACCCACACCGGCGTGGTGTAAGCCCATATCACGTTTGCGCCGTGCCCGTTCATAGCGCACGAATTTGCAACGGTGAACATTATATTTTTTACCGCGCGCCTGATATTGGCTATATCGGTTGGCGTAGACGTCGAGGACGGACTTTTCCCCGGGCTGAGAGAAAGATCTCCACCCGCGCGTATCATCTGGTCGGCATTCATATACGATTTGAGGTTGAAATCGGTTATCACCATACCTTCAAAGCCCCACTCTTCGCGCAGAAGCTGCGTAAGGAGAGGATACGAACCGCCCGTCCACGTTACGCCTATGCGGTTGAACGCCGTCATAAGCGCGGTTATGCCGCCGTCTTTTACCGACATTTCGAACGGCTTGAAGTATATCTCGCGCATAGACTGCTCGTTTGCCCATGTGACGAGGCCGGTGTAATCGCGCTTGGTTTCCTGTTCGTTGAGTGCAAAGTGCTTTGCGAAAGTATAAAGGCCCTTTTGCTTTGCGGCCTTTGCAACGTTTGACGCCATAACGCCCGAAAGGTAGCCGTCCTCCGAATAATATTCAAAATTTCTGCCGCCGAAGGGGCTACGGTGTATGTTCATTGCAGGGGCATACCAACCCGAATAGGGCGTACTGCCGTCCCGTTCGTTGCCGTCCCGTTCGTTGCCTATAAGGCCTTCGTTGCCCACCATTTTGCCCATCTCGTAGGCAAGATCCTTGTTGAACGTGGCGGCAAGCACGCATTCGCTGGCATAATAACAGGTATCGTAGACGGCGTCGTCGCCCATAAAGAGCGCAAAGCCCATGGGGCCGTCGGCCTCCGTAGTGAGCGGCTTATCCACGTTCTCCAATGCAAGCGTACGGAAGTTACCCGTGGATATGAGCGTCACCATCTGGTCGACGGTGAGCTGATCCATAAATTTGTTCCACAGCTCGTCGTTATAAGGCTTGCCTATCAGCTCGTAAAGTTTTATAGACTGCGAATAGCTCACCGGCCGCTTGCTCTGTTCGGGCGCCTCGTTCGCATACCACGGGTCGCCCTCTTTATCGTTCAGCCTGTACGTGAGCGAATCGGTGAACGCCCTGTCCCTGTCGCGGTAAGAGGCTTCGGAAGCGCCTTTAAGATTTTCAAAATTGGCGAAATCGTCTTTGCGGGAGAGGTAATTTTCCTGCGCTATGCCGGAACTTACGTCGTCGAACAGGTTGTTCACGGGAGCGTTTGTGGCATCGTCGTTCTCATATACAAAACCGACGCCTTCCTCCGTTTCCGGCACGGTGTATGTGAACTTTATAACATTTTCGTCCGCCCAGCCGTGGGCGTTATCGGTGATATATATGGTGTAGACGCCGCTGTCCAGTTCATAGCCCTTAACCCCGTTGCCGTTTGCGTCGGAATAGTCGTAAGAAGCCATATCACGCACATCCAGTTCGAGCGTCACCTTGCCGGGAGCACCGCCCTTTTCAAGAACATCCGTCTTTGCAAAATCGCCCAGCACGACGTGGGATTTTTCTATGCCGCCCTCGGTATACGGCGCCGAATAATAGAGCTGAACGACCTCTTTGCCGTCATAGTCGCCCACATTGGTCACATCCACCTCAAAGGAAAGCTTACCGTCCTTTTCAAGCGTTGCGCCGTCCTCCGCGGAAGGCGTTACGCTATAATCGAACTGCGTGTACGAAAGGCCGTAGCCGAAAGGATAGACGACGTTCTGTTTGTACCAGTCCTCGCCGGCGGTGTATCCGCGCGTTTCGTAGTAGCGGTAGCCGGTATATATGCCCTCGCGGTATTCGACGAACCAGGCGTTTACGGAAGAGCCGTCGCGCGTGTACCTGTGCCCGTCGGCCTGCAGATTGTTTGCAAAGTTATACCAGGAAGGGTCTTTGGTAAAATCGGCAGAGAACGTATCCACCAGCCTGCCCGAGGGATCGACCGCGCCGCTCAACACTCTGCCCAGAGCGCTCATGCCAGAGTTCCCGGGACAGCCCAGCCAAAGCGCACCCCTCACGTTGGGGTATGTGCCGTCCTTCAAAAAGCCGAGCTCCATTGCGGAAGGGCTGTTGAATACCACGATCACGTTATCGAAATTATCGTTGGCAAGCTTTAAAAGATCCTTTTCGTTCTTGTCAAGTTCAAGGTAGTGCGAATCCATGCTCTCCGCCCCGTCGACAAGTTTTCTTTCAGATTGCTTTGCAGACCAGTCGGCATAGCTTTTGCCGTTCCAGAACATTGTGCGCGGCAGGTCGAAACCTTCGCCTCCGATGCGCGAAAGGAACACTATAGCCGCGTCGTCATACTGCGAAAATGAGCCCGTTATATCGGAGCCGTAAGACTGCACGGGCGTCTCCGCCGTGGGGAAGCCCGTGACCTCATCGCCCATTTCGGGCTGTACGGGGCGGGGATTTCCCGACCTCGACTTATCGTTATAGAAAGTTTTCATCGCGGGATTGCAGTTGAAACCGGCGGATTCGAGGCCTTCATATAAGTCCGTTATCTCGTCCTGGCTTGTTCCGCTGTCCTGATTGGAGCCCGTGCCGCCGTAAACGGGGTTGACCGAGTTTTTGCCGAGCACGGTTATATTCTTGCCCTTAAGGGGAAGAGCGTTCCCTTCATTCTTCAAAAGGACAATGCCCTCGTCCACTATCCTCTCGTTGAGGGCGTTCGCCGCGGAAAGAACCTCCGCCTTGCTGCCGTAATCGGCCTTGTAGTACATATATTCGGAGGGGTCGCCCGATTTCAGATAGCGTTGGCTGCCGCCGAGCGACGTGGAATTTATCGTGTAATACAGAAACGGATTCTGCGTTAAAACAAGCGTTACCACAAACGCGAATACGAACAAGGCGGCAAAAATTATCGCCCATACTTTAAGGGCAGTGGATTTGCTTTTTGTCTTTTTCATGCTTCACCTCAAGCGCGGCGCGCCCGTGCGGGCAATGCCCGCACAGACCTGCCGCATTTTATTTACAGCGCCTTTCATCTTCTGCCGCCTTTGGATCCGGATCTGCCGGATTTCCCCGCAACGATGCCTGCCACGACCGAAACGACGATGAGTGCCGCAACAACGGAAATACACAGTACGAACCATGTATCCGTGCCCGACGCATTGCCCGCTATATACAGGGTAAGTTCGGTCCTGTCTGATGCGATCCCTTCGGCCTCTGCCTCTACCGTCACCGTGAATACGCCGGCCTGCCCGGGCGTGCCCGTTATCGCGCCGTCCGGCGTGAGGGTAAGACCTTCCGGAAGTTCACCGCCGACTATTTTATATGTTACGTCGCCGGCGCCCTGCGCCATATCTATGCGAGTATCGTAACTTGTGCCCGCAGAGCCGTCCGGCACGGTAAGAGCGGCGACGTTATAGTTGATGCCTATCGTTATAGAGTATTCGGCCTCCTGCGCGGGAGCGGTATCGCATACGGCAACCACGGTAAATTTGTGATTCGTCACCGCCTGCGTAGGCGTGCCCACTATATAGCCGCCCGCAGTCAGCGTAAGTCCGCCGGGGAGAGCAGATCCTTCTTTAAGGGCATACGTTATGCCTTCACCGCCCGTTGCGGGAGTTATTCTGCCCACATAACTTTGGCCGTATTTGCCCGCTTCGAGCGTGCCCGTTCCGAACGTAAGCTCGCCGAGCACGGAGAATTTATATTCGACCGTCTTGCTTGCAAGTCCTTCCGCCGTTGCCGTTACGCTGAAAGTAAAACCTTTGACCGCAAATTTCGGCGTGCCGCTGATGGTGCCGTCGGAACCGAGCTGCAGGCCCGCGGGCAGCGAGCTTCCGTTTGCGAGGGCGTAAGATATTTCGGGAAGTTGCGCAATTTCCTCTTCCGAGGCGTTAGGAGCAAATACCGAAGCCGTTGCAACCGTGGCGGTATAGGGCTTGCCCAGGCCTGCCGAAGCTATATTGCCGGCAGAATAGATTATTTCCGGATCGCCGTTTGTGACGTTGATGATGAATGAAGCCGTCATGCTCTGCCCGCGGCAAGTTGCAACAACGGTTATCCTGCTGTTTGATACCGCGGTGAGGGGCGTGCCCGTCACCGTGCCATCGGAATTCAGCACAAGGCCTTCGGGAAGCGGCGTACTGTTTTCCGCCAGCGCGTAAGTTATCTCGTCTTCGGTCAAATCGCCGTAGAACGAGTTGATCTCGGCCGTAGCCACACTGCCCGTATAAGGCACGTTTATGATGCCGCGGGTAAGTTCGCACCCTTCAAACGACGAAATCGTTGCGGGCATGACGGGGTCGCCGTCCGCCGTGTTGACGGCATTGCTGTTTGCCAGCGAATACAGCAGGCCGTGAGCGGCATTGCGCAGCGCGGTGAGCGTGGTGGGCGTGCCTTTATAATATTTAAGTTGAGCGTCTGCAAGGATGAGATTGCCGCCCGCCCTTATCATCTGGTCGTAGCTGGAAAAGCTTTCGGGATCGACGTAGTCGGTAACGACGCAGCCTTCAAATCCCCACTCTTCACGCAGCAGTTTTGTTATCAGGTTATAGTTGCCGCCCGCCCATACCGCGCCTACGCGGCACGTCGCGCTCATTATGCCTAAGGTATTGCCCTGTTTTACGCACATTTCAAAGCCCTTGAAATATACCTCGCGCATGGTCTGTTCGTCTGCCCACATAGTGCCGTTGCTGCGGTAGGTATCCGCATCGTTCATGGCGAAGTGCTTTACATAGGTGACGACGCCGTAATTCCTTGCCGCCTCTACGGTGGGCGCCGCCATAGCTCCTGTAAAATAGCCGTCCTCGCTGTAGTATTCGGCATTCCTTCCGCCGAAGGGCGAGCGGTGAACGTTTACGGCGGGAGCATACCAGCCGACCACCGTTTTGCGCTTGCCGTCTTTGGTGGAGCCCCACAGCGACTGATTGCCGATAAGTTCGCCCTTGCGGTATGCAAGTTCCTTGTTCCACGTTGCGGCAAGCACCGCCGTAGCGCCGATGCCGCTTGCGTTGAGTTCGCCGAACTCTTCGGCATGGAAGGGATAGTTGGACAGCCCGTCAGAGCCGTCTATATTCATTTCAAGGGATACGCCGAGCGCGGGATAGTCACGCCCCGAATAATATCTGCCGTGGGCAGAGAGATCGATAAGCTGCTGTTCTGTGAACTGATCGAGGTACTCCTCCCAAAGCGGGTCGTTGTAAGCCTTGCCGAAGAGCTGTTCGAGGCGTATGGGATCGTCCGCCTCCGTCAGCTCCGTCTGCGCGACGGCGGGAGCGGTATCGGAATAATAAGGCTGCCCTTCGTCTGCGGGCGGCCCGCCCGCCCCGTTCCAGCTTGTAAGTTCTTCGTAGTACTCCCCTGTAGCTTCCAACCCCGTGATGGTAGTGGGGAAAGTTCCCTCAAAATCCTCGCGGGACATATATTTGTAACCGTTGAAAGTCACGAAATCGCTCGATTCGTCAAAGAGGTTATTATCGTTTTCGTTACCGGTGACGCCGGAGGGATATTTATAATTTTCACCGATATTATAGCCGATGCTTTCCACAACGTCGTGCGAGTTGCGCATAAGTTTGATCTCGTAGCTGCCGGCATCGAGTTCATAGCCCTTGAAACCGTTTTCGTTCGCGTCGGAATAGTCATAAGACGCCATATCCCTGACGTTCAAGGTGATGGTAAGTTCCTGCGAGTGCCCGGGTTGAAGAAGTTTTGTCTTTTCAAACCCGCACAAAACGACGTGAGCCTTTTCTATTTCGCCCTTGAAATACGGCGCGGTGTAATAGAGTTCCACCACGTCCTTGCCCGCAACGCCGCCGGTGTTTGTGACCTTTACCGTCACAGACAGGGTGCCGTCCTTTTCAAGGAGGCTGCCCGCCTGCGGGGTGCTGCTTATAAGCTCCCAGTCAAACTTTGTGTATGAAAGTCCGTAGCCGAACGGGTAATTTACGTTGTCTTCATACCATGTGGAGCCGGGATCTGCCTGTTTTTCTTCATAGCCGCGCGTTTCGTAGTAGCGGTATCCCGAATAGATGCCCTCCTGATAAATGGTATAATATACCCAGATATTGCTGAACCTGTTTGTGTTTTTGTGTATGTCGCGGTCGATGCCGAAGTTCTGCCATGTGGGGTCTTCAGCAAAGTCCTTATACCATGTATCCACCGTTCTGCCCGAAGGGGAAACTTCGCCCGCAAGCACGCGCGCAATGCCCGTCCCCGCGCCGCCTGCGCCGGTCTGCGAACCCGTCCACAGCACGGCGTTGATATTTTCAAGCGCAGGCTCGTTGAGGAATTCAAGTTCTATAGGCCCGGTAGTTACGAGTACGAGTATGACGTTATCGAAATTTTTGCACACATTGGTAAGAAGGTCGCGTTCGTTTTTATCCAGCTCAAGGTAATGAGCGTCCGCGCTGACGGCTTCCGGCATGAGCTTATCGGCATACTGCCCGCCCCTGGAAGTTTCATAAAAGATGCCGTTTGAATCCTCGCCGTAATACATGGTCTGCGGCGCGTCGTGGCCTTCGCCCACATACCTGCGCAGGCAGACCACAGCCGCGTCGGAATAGTCGTCAAAGCTCTGTGTTACGTTGCCCGTATCGTTTTCATACATGCTCCAGGGCGTTTCGCCCGTGGGTTTGCCGGCAAGTTCGGTATTGTAGTTGACGTATGAGCCTCTGCCTTCGCCGGAGCGCTCGTTGTTGTTGTAAAAACTCAGCAACTGCGGATTGAGAGTGATGCCGTAGTTCTGAAATACGGTGCTGTTCATCATATCGTATTCCACGCTCGTCTTGCCGAACATGCTCACATACAGCTTGCCGTCTTCAGACCTGGGCCTGAGCGGAAGCGCGTTCTCCGTTTGGGAGATCGCGTCGTTTTTGAGCATGACGACGCCCTCTTCCATTACCTGTTTGCCATACTCTGCGACCGCATTGTTCACATCGCTCATCGAGTTGTAATCCGAAACAAAGTAATTGCCGAGGACGGGATCATCCAGCCTGCCCGCAGCGGAGGCGTTCAGCGCCGAAGCCCCCGCGGAAAAAAGCATTGCCGCGCACAGCGAGCAAACGAGCGCGCCCGCCGCCGTCCTTTTGAATACCCAGCTGTTTTTATTGCTGTTCATTACATATCCCCCCTTTTATTTGCTTCAGAATAGAGGTCTATACCGGAGATAGCGGGTGCGGCGGCCTGCTCCTGCGCGGGATCCGCGCCTTCCGTTACCACCTGCTTTTCGTGCATGTCTATCTGCATGCAGGAGATGTTCAGATCCCTGTTAATGACCTTGACGCTGATGGCGTTCCAGCCTGCTTGGACGGAGATATTTTCCGAAACGACTATTTTGCGGAAGATGTTGGACACATCGTAAGTGCCGTCGCCGACGCCCCTGACGACGACTGAGGAAACGTCCAGCGCGGCGCCGTTGACGGATACTTCAAACACGTCCGATATTATTTTATCCCCAGACAGCGAAGCGAACGCTGAACCGTCTTCACGCGTCGCCCATGCAAAATTGCATGCCTGAACATCCCAGCTCAGCGTAGCCGTTCCCGCACCATTCGACCAGAAGTAGTATACAAGCTCGTCCCCGGCATTTTCCGGATAGATATCGGAGATCACCCATATCTCCTGCGTTTGCCCTTCGGGGCGCGCCGTATCTTCAGCGCCAATGATATATCCGCTGCAACCGTAAAGCTGCATTTTGCCGCTTTTGTTTGAACTTACGCCTATATAGCCGCTTTCCTTATATTTATCGTATTCCGCAGCGTTGATATCGGCGGGGTTCTGAAGAAAACCGTCCTCCAGAAGCACTTTTTTGCCCCATACCGTCAGTCCCGCTTCGGCGGCAAGGCTTGCAAGGTCTACCTTATAGGAATATTCCATTGCCACCGCGCCGCACTTGCTGCAGGTGTAGCGCGTGCCTTCGGCAACGGCCTCGCCTTCGCCCCAGACGTGGCCGTTGGGGATGACGTTGATCTCTTCCTCGTGGCAGACGTTGCATACCCTTATCTCTTCGCCCGGCGACGTGCATGTCGCGGGAGTGGTTACCTGCCATTCGCCCCAATCGTGCGGGGCAAGCCCTCCGCTTTCAAAGGTATTCTCTTCATCGGCCATGCCGCAGTCCATGCAGGAATAGTAATATTCGGCAACGTGCAGGCAGGTAGCGGGTTCGGCTATGTATTGTTCTGCCGTGTTCTTTGCCCATATATGCTCATCGGGGCCGCGGTCGGCGGAGAACGTTGCCGTGAGCGCGCCCACCCTTATGAGGTTGTTGTTCTGCGCGACGAAGCGGACAGAGTTCCAGCCGCGCACCACTTCCATATCCTGCAAAATCACGGTGGGGTTATGCGCCTGCAGGCAGCCATAGCCGGCATCGTCCAGCGGATTTTCGGCCTGACGGGCGGTAGATTCCTCCCTTATTGCGGCAGGCTGGCTTGCGCCGTTGAGATATACGTTGAATGACTGACTTATAAGAACGGGCGAACAGATGTATTTCCCGTCTGCCTGGGCGGTAGTCCAATTCACCTGGTTGCTTGAAACTTCAAGGGTGAGCCAGGCGTTGCCCTCCACTTCAGACCAGAAGTAATAAGTGAATTCCGCGCCCGAAGTTATTTCCTTTATGGCGGTGATGACGCCCGTATCATCGTTGCCCAAGGGGCCTAACACGAGCGAACCGTTTGCCTGCGCGCCAAGATAGCCCGTTTGCTTGTATTCATCGTATGCGGGGTCGTTGATATTTTCGGGAACGGGCGCAAAGCCTTCGGGCCAGCCTTCTATCTGTGCCCCGAACGCGGTGTCCAGGCCGGCAAATTGCCTGTACATGGCGGGATCCACCGTATAGGAGTTCACCACCTCCGCCTTTCCGAGATCCAGCGACTTGCTGACTTCGCCCAGCGTATAAGTTGCCGTTACGGTATTGTCGTCGTCGAGCGCGAAAGTCATTTCTTCGGTCACGTCCCAGAGCTCGTTGCCGAGCGTGGCTTCCGCCATGACCTTGAGCCCCGGGAAGTCGCTCGCTTCCAGCGTTTTGCCGTTTGCAACGAGCTTTGATTCCGGCTGCTTTGCAATATAAATTCCCGCAAGTTTGTTTACGAACTGCGCGGAAACGGTTACGTTTGCAGAAGGCATTACAAACGTATTGCCCTCCTTTCCCTCTATATTTTCATCCCACACCCAGCCCGAAAACTGCTTATCGGCGGGGATCTGAGGTGTAAGATAAACACATTCGCCCGCGTCGGCGCTGGTGACGTTCGAAGTGCCGCCCGTAACGGTTATCGTATATTCTCCTGCGGGAGACCCGGAAGAAGTTACGATCAGCACGAAATTATCGTTCTTTCCGCCCGCCTCCGCCGTTATTGCCGTTTCGCCGCTCGATTTAAGCGTGATAAGGCCGCCCGCGTCAATTTCCGCCACGGACGAATCGGAACTTTTATAGCTTACGGTGCCGTCTGCGCCTTCATCCTTCACAACGAGCGCTTCAATCTGCACGGTACCGAGCGAAAGATCGGCATTTAATGTACCTTCAATGTCTTTGCCTTCAAACCGCAGCGTAACGGACTGCACTTTAAGGACGGGATCGGGCTTTTGCACTTCGCCCGAACTGCACGCCGCAAACGCTATGCCCACGCACAGAACGATAACGAAAATAAGTGCGGCAAGCAGCTTTTTTCTGATACTTCTCATCATTTTTCTCCTTTAATTTATTAAAAAACAGCGCGAGCGCCATCTTTCCGCCATGCACGGCCTCCCCCCCCCGCGCTCTGTCCCGCGACGGCTTTTCGTGCACGGCAAAGCCGCGCTCGGCGACGGAACAAGTTAAAAAGTGCAAAAGGCACATCCGCTTTGTTTTCTGTTTTAAGTTATATCATGTTCTGAAAGCAATTTCCATAGTTCTGTCCCATACTTACAAATTTACGACCCAACCTTAAAAACTCATCCACGCATCAAAAAACGCGGCAAAAGCCGCGTTTTTATTTCTCTCCGCCCCGTCCGATAAAAAAGACAAGGCTTATGGTGAACACATCGCCTTCGGTTTTAATATCCACGGAACCGCCGTAGCGTTCGCATATGTAGTTTATACTTTTAAGCCCGAACCCGTGATAGCGCTTGTCCGCCTTCGTCGTCTGTATCTCGCCGTCCTCTTTTATAATGTCGTTGTTGTAATAATTGCTTGAAGTTATGACGAGCATATATCCGAGTTGCTTTACCCGCAGGCTAATGGATCGTTTTTCCTGCGGCACCCTCCGCACGGCCTCTATGGCGTTATCCACAATGTTGCCGAACAGGGCATATACGTCCGAAGGCTCTATGAAACCGAGCTTTTCGCCGTCTGCCATGCAACTGAAAAGTATGCCTTCTTTGCTGCATACAAGACTCTTTTCAGTAAGAATTATGTCGAGCGCGTCGTTGCCGGTTTTGACCATGCTGTCGTATATGGAGATGCTGTTGGCAATATCCTTGATTGCCCCGGGCGACAGGGCGCTGTTTACGCCCATTTCGCGTATCTGATGGCGAAGGTCGTGGCATTTGATGTTGATAATTTCGATATTTTCTTTGGAAAGGGCATACTGCTTTTTGACCCTTTCGAGCATCTCCTGCACGGTCACGAAGTTCCTTTCTATCTTTCTTCTGAGTGTCACCTCGAACTGAAGATAAAGCGAAACTACGCAGCACAGAACATTGTATACGCCTACGATCACAACATACAGTTTTGCCCCCTGCGAGGGGTGGTATACCACTATCGCGTTCAGAAGGATATCTATTATCAGGATGAATACCGTGAACAGGAATATGAACGCATTTTTAAGGCTGACGTCCTCGTTCTCGGCAAGTTTGCGGGCAAAACAGAAGTATATGACGCAGTAGGACACCGCATAGATGAAAAGGTATAGCACAAACACGGCAAGGTTGGGGAAAATTTCGGTAAACCCTCCCGAACCGTAAAAATTGTTGGTCGCGGTGACGCTGAACAGATTGAGCGCTATATTGTACAACTCATAGCTCATGTGCTGCGTGGTGTACCCCGCAAGGCAGCAGAATACTATCGTCACCCAAGAGTTGCGGAACAGAAATTTACCGACGCACACGGTAAACGCAAATATCAGCAGAAAGAGCAACGAACAGTACAGCGCGTTGGAGGAGAGCGAAGGCGGCGCGGGCAACAGCCACGCAAACAAAAAGCAAGCCGCAATGCCCGAAACCGCCCTTAAGACAAACCACTTGCGACGTTTGAGGCGGCAGACGAACATAAATTGCGCAAGCAAAAGCTCCAACACGAACAGAAACGATTTGTAAAATTCAAACTGCGTCATAGGATTAAGTGTTTACGCCCAGATACTTGTTGAGCGCCGCAATGAAATCTTTTTTGCGCGGATGACTTACCGATAGTTCATCCATCTTTTTCGAGTTCTGGCCGTATCCCACGAAAAGGGTATACCCCTCTATCCCCATAACATATTTGAGGTTGACGAGATAACAGCTGTTGCACCTCTCGAAATTGTTGGCCGTAAGCAAAGGTTCTATCTTATTCAGCGAACCGCGCGCCTCTATCGAACCGTCGCAAGTGTGATAGACGAGCCTGTGGCGGAATACCTCTACATAACGTATCGTATTTATAGCGATATATCTCGTCATCCCCTCGTTTTTTATCGCAATTTTAGGGACTTCGCGCACGCCTATCTTTTTGAGAACCCTGCTGAGTTTCAACGAAAAATCAAAGTAAGGCACGGGCTTTACTATAAAGTCGTCGGCATTTACCTCGTAGCCGTTTATCGCATACTGCCGCATATTCGTAACGAAAATAAGCGCGACCGTCCCGTCGATTTCACGCATTTTACGGGCGGCGTCTATGCCGTTCATATCGGGCAACTCTATATCAAGAAAAACAATGTCGTAACGGTCGGTGAACGCGGAGAGAAAGTCTACCGCACAGCCGAAACTTTCGGCCTGAAATTCGATGTCGTTCTCTTTTGAAAAGCGTTCGAGATATGACCGCAGCATATCCACCACTTTTTCATCGTCATCCACAATGGCAACGTTTATCATGCTTTCCTCCCTGCTATCACAACTCAAAAAACGCAGAAGGCGCTTTTTTGTTGCAAAATCAACTCCGCACAACAGAATCAACTTTATACTGTTTATTATAAATGATAAGTCGGCTTTTTTCAATATGCAGACAAAATTTTTTAAAGCAATGACCCAGATTGTCTATTTTTTGCCCCAAACTTATTATCGGGAGCAAAAACCGATATGAACTTTATCAAATATTAAGACTAACAATTTATATTAAAACTTAATAAGCTGATAAATTTTTCGATAATTATTGCAACTTCCATAAATCTATCTAAAAATCACATCAAGGTAAATCTAACAATGGCTGTAGTGTGTGCGCTTTAAGTTATAACAAGCGGCGGCTTACAGCTGGCGGAACGGCTGCGCCGTTCCGCCACCCTCGCGCTTTCGCGCTCGGGCGCCGACTTAAGCGCACACACTAAACCGAACCAAACAAACTGACCACACAACCAATAACACAGCGCAGTTTGCTACGACGAAAGCGGCGCGGCGAAAACGGGCTTTGCGCTGACCCGCTTGCAAAGTCCCGTTTTTATCGCCTTGCCGCCGTTCTGCTTTTCATTTTTCGTATGGCAAAACACTCAGTGGTTTTCCGAGGTGAAATGGGCATTATTTACGGCATATATGCCTGTCTTTTGTGATTTATATGTGTTACCGCAATAAAATCGCTCCGCATTATTTGCTACATATATGCGGGTTAATTTATGATTAGCCTTCCTTTTACACAATAATCACATTATCTGCGGCATATATGGCACTCAATTTAATATCAGCTTTTACCGCCACCACTATCACAATTGCGTTATTTGCGGCATATATATGGGTCAACTCACAAGTTTGAGTTGCGGCAGCAAACTGCGGTTAAATACCCCGAGGCATTTACCGTTCTTACCCCATACTTTGAAATTATCAAAGAGTATATATTTTCGGTCGTTATACGGTTCGTACGGATGCAGAGGGCATATTATATCTTCGCTGTCCACCTCTGTTTCAATAAACGTATCCAACCCGCGAGAACATATAAGCCGTCCGCCATCCTTTTCAAGATACTTTACTATATACTCCGCCGTCCTTGCATACCTCATCGCAAGGCTGCTCAACCTGTCAAAGGTGTTACGCCCGAAAGCCTTTTCAAAGAAAGTATTTATATTATTAGTGACCATTCTCTTCCTTACAGGATCGTACTCCCTGCGCTTTTCCACCTCTCCGGACATAGTGCCTTCTGGAATATTTAAGAGAGCATGAAAGTGCAGCCTTCCCTTATCTCCCCTCTCCCATGCGCCCATATACTTCCAGCCCTTGCGGCTTGCGAAGTGGCGCAGAGTATTGAGTAATTTCTTTGCAAACTGCTCCTCGGTCATCTTTTTATCGTCGTATGTAAAAGTACAGAACCAATCCAGACCGTGCAGCGCAACCCTGCGTTTGCACCTGTTTAAACGCGCTGTCGAGGCACGGTAGGCATTGCGCATTTTATTGCTTATGAAATATTGTAAATCGTCTTCGTCATCGAAATATGGGCGCATCATATCCGTTACATATTTTTTACGCTTCTTCCACCGCATACCCACCGTCTGCCTGTAATATCTTTTGAACTCCTCCGTAAGCGTAGTAACGCGGACATTACTACATTCGTTGCCGCATACTGCGGGGTCAATCATGTTTTCATAGTCCTCATCATGGACAAGCGCGGCGGCAATCTCTTTTATCCCAGCATCGTCTTTTACTACAATGGGCTCCATCAGTGCGGGCTTTCTCCTCGGCTTGGAACCGCCTTCGACTTTGCGTATGCCTATAAAAGCTCCACCGTCGTTATAAACTTTGTAAACGTCCTTCATCATTTCCTCCGTAAATTTATTTACAACAAAAAAACCGTGACCGCAGACAAACAACGAACGATCTCTCGTCCGCTATTGCCTGACAGTCACGGTCAACGCTTATTTCACCGTCTCGCACGCTTTTTTTCACGCCGCATGTTGCGATTACTTGCAGTCCCTCTTCCCCTATCAGTAGTTTTTCTACCGTGATATGAAGCCAAAGGCTTTTTTGTTGTGCTTATATCTTACCATATCCGTTTTCATAAGTCAAGCATTTTACAAACATTTGTTTAACATTTTTTAATGCTTTGCAATTTCTTTGCCTTTCGGCAGGGGATTGTGCGGAGTGGTAAAGTGATTTGAATTTGTTTTGACTTTCACCTTGCGCCGTCAAGGACGGGAAAATATCGCTTAAAACTGTGAGTAGCCACCTCAATTAGTCGCCACATTATCACATTATATAGATAATAGTAGAACGGGGCGGCAGCCGAAAGAATTTCGGCTGCCGCCCCTTAATTATTTGTACTGTATTAAAACACTTCAATGCAATATTTTCCGCGGGTAAGCGTTCGCTTATCCTTGACGGCGCGTCCCCCTCCGCTCCTTTTGTGGTGCCGAAAGGCAGAAAAAATAAAAGGAGAATCAAATATGAAAATGTTAGTCACAAAGCTATCTCACGGAAAGTACAGGAACGAAGGCGAACTCTTCTCCGAACCTATCTCGGACGACAACGTAAAACTAATGGGCGAAATGATTGCGTTGCAAGCATTACGCAATGTTCTGCCGTATGATTTTGAAGTAGTTTCTAAATTATACAATGGTTTAGTCAAAGACCTCAACCGTATATCTCAAATCGACTACACCATTACAGACGGCTACGACTACGCCCAGACTGCTATCTGTTTTCTCTACCAATTCAAGGGCATGTATGTAAGCGACATCTACGGTAAAGACAAGTCCGGCAGGTACATATCTATTAAAACCGCCTGCTATCGCGCCGTGGACAAGGAGCTTTTGCACTTCCGCAGAAAGATTGCACACAACCGCCAAATTGATTTCATACATAACAAGAAAGACATTCCCGACCCGCGCGACTGTTTTGCGGATAAAAACGAAGATTACGAAAGAGCAGATAAATTACTCAAAGATTTACACCTGACCGAACCGGAAATTCAGACAATCAACTGCTACATGAATG
>URMT01000026.1 GCA_900549005.1 uncultured Eubacteriales bacterium
TCCCCCGCGGCGCACAGCTGTGCGCCGCGGGGGACTTTTAAGTTACGAAATCAAAAAGAATTTTTGCGAACACCCGCTTTTTGCCGTAATTTACAACACTTTTGCCGCAGAAATCAGGCGTCCTTTACCTCCTCCGCAAGCAGATTTTTTGCTATAAAATATATATCGCCCGCGCCGAGGAACAGAGCGGTGTCGCCCTCGCCCGCGCCGCGCAGAAAGCGAAGTATATCGGCGGGACTGTCGCCGTAGCGGCATTTTTTTACCGCCTGGGAAAGGGTGAGCGCGCTGCCCGCGTCGTCGAAATATTCCCTCGCCGCGAACGTGCGGTATACCATAAGCCTGCGCACGCCCGAAAGCACGGAAACGAACTCGCCGAACAGGTTTTTCGTGCGCGAATACGTATGCGGCTGAAACACCACGTACAGCCTGCCAGAAGATATCTTTTCGGCAGTTCTGAGTGCGGCTGCAATCTCGGTGGGGTGGTGCGCATAATCCGCCACGCACCGCGCCCCGTGCAGTTTTCCAAGATATTGCATTCTCCTCTCCACGCCCGAAAAACTCTCCAATCCCCTCTTTATATCCGCAAACTCCACCCCTTCCGAAAGAGCCGCGGCGGCCGCGGCAACGGCATCGGCAACGTTGTGCCCACCTATCACTTTAAGGCAGATTTCGCCGCAGTTTTTGCCGAAGGCGCACAGCGAAAAGGCGTACTTCCCGCCCTGCTGGCGCACGTTTTCGGCATACACGTCGCCGCCGCGGCCGAATGTTATGGCACCGCTGCCGGAAAACAGTCCGTCGCCCGCGGGGACAACGGCGCTTTCAGAACGCCGCACGAACTTTTTATAACATTCTTCAAGCTCGCCCTCCTTGTAACATTCTACGTGGTCAGGCTCGGTGCTAAGCACCACCGCGGTATCGGGACGAAGATACATAAAATTTTTTTTGTATTCGCACGCCTCTGTTATAAAATAATCACCGCCGAAGGAGCAGAACGAAGAGAAATCAAGCGAGTTGCCGCCGATGTGCGCGGTAAACTTTTTGCCCGCGGAACAAAAAATGCCTGCGAGCATAGCCGTCGTCGTGGTCTTGCCGTGACAGCCGCTCACCGCAATGACCCTTGCAAAGTTGCGGCTGACTTCGTATAAAAACCTGCCGCGGGGAATTACAATCTTGCCCGCCGAGCGGGCGAGTTTAAGCTCTGCATTGTTTTCGCCCACGGCGTCGGTATAGACGACGACTTCGTATCTCAGAAGGGACTGAGGGTCGTCGTAAATTCTGGCGCCGCACGCTTTGACCTCTGCGCAGGCTGAACCGTTCCTGTCGCTGCCGCCCACTCTTTTGCCCAGCGAAAGAGCGTACTTTGCAAGCGCGCTCATACTTACACCGCCTATTCCTATGAAGTAAAAACTGCCGTGTTCGGCAAAAATTTCGCTAGTCATACTAAATTTTATTAAAAAATTTGGCATATTAGCACGGTTTGTAAAATTTATCTGTGAAAATTATTAAAAAATAATCAAAAAACTATTGAAATTATCAATAATTTATTGTAAAATGGTTTGCATAAAAGTATAGTCGGAGGTGAACTTTATGAAAATCTCAGACATACGAATCAGATTAGTCAGCAAGGAGGACAATAAGTTAAAGGCGGTTGCCTCGATAACCATCGAAGATTGCTTTGCAGTTCACGATATAAAAGTTATCGAAGGAAACGACGGAGTATTTATTGCCATGCCGAGCAGAAAAACTAATGATGGCGAATATAAGGATATTGCACACCCGCTTAACACCGAGACCCGAGATATGATAAAAGAAGCAGTCCTTACGGCTTACTTTGACGCACTCAATAATAAATGAGCTTTCTTTGGTTTTAACAGACGAATGCTTGATTTGTAGGGGAAAAATGCGACCGAGTTGACTCGGTCGCATTTTTCCGTTCCGGGCGTTTCTAAGCCGCGCCGCAGGCGCGGCGCGCAAGGCATCTTCTGCCCTTTTCGCCCCTTCCGCCGCGCTGCCCGCTTTCAGGCAGACGCCCGCGGTAATACGGTTGAATTGCACAGACCCGACGTGCAAATCCGAATAATTTTCGCGCGAAACGCAAAAAGGCGGCAAAAATGCCGCCTTTTACTCATATTTGTGAATAATTATTCATTGAAAATGTTACTTACGAGCATACCAAAGATTGCCGCAGTGCGCCTTTATGATTGAAACGCACAGCCATACAAACCGCGCCGCGGGCATTGAATCTTTTTACTCTCCCCTTCTGCCAAGATTTTTAAGGAGCTGGGCAAACCTGGGCACGTTCTTTTCGGCAGGACGCTCGATTGTCTGCTGGGGCTGCTGAGGCTGAACGGGCTGAGCCTGCTGTACGGGAACCTGCTGGGCAGGCTGCTGAACATACTGCTGGGGCTGCGCGTACTGCGGAGCCTGAGGGTACTGCTGAGCATACTGAGGCTGAACGGGAACCTGCTGCTGCACGGGTTGCACAGGCTGAACGGGCTGAGCCTGCTGAGGAGCCCTTACCGGCTGTTGAAGGGGTACGGGCTGGGGCGCCTGCTGAGGCTGCTGGGAAGCATAGTAAGGTTCAGAAACCGAGAGGCGCGAACCGCCGTATGCAGGCTGGGAATAGTTGCTGCGGTATGCGCGCTGCTGGTCGTCGTCGCGCTTGCCGTTTTCGAAGCCGGGGAAGCCCGTGGCTATTACCGTTATCTCCACTTCGTCCTGCACGTTCGGGTCTATCCTCGCGCCGAAAATTATGTTCGCGGAGGCGTCTACAACGCTCTTTACGAGCTCCGCCGCGTCGTTTACTTCGTCGAAAGTCAGGTCTTCGCCGCCGACTACGTTGAGTATAACGCCGCGCGCGCCCTCTATCGTGGTGGTGAGAAGCGGGCAGTTTACCGCAACCCTCACCGCCTCTATTATCCTGTTTTCGCCCTTGGCGACGCCCACGCCGAGGTGCGCCACGCCCTTATCTTTGAGTATGGTCTTAACGTCGGCAAAGTCGAGATTGATGAGTGCGGGGTTGACTATGAGTTCGGCAATGCCCTTTATGCCCTGCTTCAAAATCTCGTCCGCAACGCGGAGAGCTTCCTTCATAGGCGTGTTCTTGGGAACTACCGTGCGAATCTTGTCGTTGGGAATGACAATGAGGGTATCGACGTACTTTTTAAGATTTTCGAGGCCCTTTACGGTGTTTTCCATACGCTTTTTGCCCTCGAAGGCAAACGGTTCGGTCACCACCGCAACGGTGAGAATCTTCATATCGCGCGCAATTTTTGCAATTACGGGAGCCGCGCCCGTGCCCGTGCCGCCACCCATACCTGCCGTGATGAACAGAAGGTCTGTATCCTTCACCGCTTCGGTCAGCTCGTCCTTGCTCTCTTCGGCCGCCATTCTGCCTACGTCGGGTTCTGCGCCCGCGCCGAGGCCCTTGGTGAGCGCGCCGCCTATCTGTATTTTGTTTTCGCAGGGCGAAAGCGCCAGAATCTGGCTGTCTGTATTCACTACGTAATAGTCGGCGCACATAATGCCCGCCTCTATCATCCTGTTTACGGCGTTATTGCCCGCGCCGCCCACGCCTATAACCTTAATTTTGGCGCGGCCTGCGATATTGCCTGCGTTGTCGTTAAACATTTTCAACCTCCGTTGTACGATTGATTGCGGTATTTTTCCCGCGTTAAAAAATTATAGTTTGAAAAATCTTAAAAAAGACGAATTTTCCTTATCGGTCAGCGCCGTATCCAGAAGGCTGAACAGCGAGCTGAACTGCGGCTTGTCGTAATACGGTATCTGCGGCGCTGTTACGCTTACCGTCTGAACGAGCCTGCCGCTTATGTGGTCGGCGGCTCCGCGCACGGCGAGCGCGCTTTCGCCCGTTATATACAGCGTTTTATAATCGAGATTCTTTTCCGTAAAGGCGCGCCTGCATTCCTCTATCGTCTCGCAGATGCCGTCGAGCGCTTCGCGCAGTTTTTCCTTGATTTCGGAAGCGGTAAACCTGTACAGCTTGCCGCCATACGAATGTTCGAGCATCGAAGACGCGCCCTCTTTCGAGTTGAGGTTGACCTTGCCGAGCATAGCGACCGCAACATCGTACGGCATATCCATAGTCTCTGTAAGGTACAGCGCGAGATGGCCCGTGCCCAGCGAAAAACTTTCGCTGTAAACAACGCCGTTGCCGCACGCCACGCTGTAAGTCGACGATATGTAGCCGAAATCTAAAAGCACGGCGTATTCGTCCCTCTTTTCGGGTGCAAGCAGATACATTGCCTCGGCGTGAACGGACGGAATAAAGTTTATTTTTGTTATCTGCGGGAACTGCTGCAAGGCGTTTTCTACGCACTCGCAGAAAGGTTCGGAACACAGATAGTGGCACAGCCTGCCGCGCAGACTGTCTGTAAGCATACCTACGGGGTCGACCACCCTGCGCATATCGGACAGAACGTAGTAAAGGCAACCCGAGCGCACGTGCCTGTAACCGCCGCGGGTAGATGGAACGGAAGAATTTTCAAGCGATTTTACGTCGGCGCGCCCCACCTTTTTCATAGAGGGGAAGCTGATTACGTTATCGGTTACCGCCACCCGCGTAAACTCGCCCGGAACGCCTATATACAGCGCCCTGACCTTGTCGCCGCAGGAAGAAAGCGTGTTTTTTACAACCGAACGCAAAGCGCCCGCAAAACCCGAAGCGTCCAACAACTGCCCTTCGGCATAGCCGTCGTACGGGCAGGAAAATTTACTTTTTATGACGAAAGTTTTGTTCACTCCCCTCTCCGCCACAACCGCGGTGACGTCGGACGAACGCACGTCTATCACAGCTACGCTTCTGTTAAGCATAATCACTCCGCAAAAACTATTCAGGCGGCACGCCAAACGGCAATGCCTGCGCTTTACCACTATGAATTGATTATATAATAATGTCGCGCAAAAGTCAAGAAAATATATAAAAAAAGTGCGGCTGCCCCGCACATATGCCCCAAACAACGCAAAATGCGCAAAAAAGGCGCGCCCGTAAGGCACGCCTTTTGCATACGGCTCGATATTTTCAGCGCATTGCGCGGTTAAAAAGGGTTACGCCACACTGCCGTCGGGCAGAACAACCCTGAGTTCGCCGCCGTCCGTTTCAAGGCAATACATATTGCCGCCAAGTTTGAGATAGTCGGGCATACCGGTGAACGCTTCGAACAGCGCCGCCGCCTTCTCTTCCGCCTTGGAGGAGTATTCACGCATCTCCATAGATACGCCGCAGCGGAGTTTTATTACGAGCGACTGTCCCTCTATGGGGTCGGAAGTTACGGTAAAACTTTCGGCAAAGGCACGCACGGAAGAAAACCTTGCGCACATCTCGTCCGCAATCGCCGCAACTATCGGATAAGCGGCCTGCGGCACGCCGTCTATGAGAACGTTTGGCGAACCGTCTATGTTGTTGGAATTTGTCGCAGAAAAAGTTATGAGGGAGCAGTTTTTATCGAGCAGGTTATATCCCGAACCGTCTTCCGCAGGCACGGCAAACACTTCCAGCCGCTCTCGCACCGTAATGTTTATCGTGCAGGGATAAATTTTTTCGTAAGATACGAACTCGGCATACCCGCTCTCTGCCACGGCGGAAGATATGTCGTCTTCGCCGACGGCGATAATTGCCCTGCCTTCGAGCGAAGACAGGCGGCTTTCTATCTGCGTGACCGCGTTTTCAAATTCGGAGGATACGGTCTGTTCCTCTCCCGAAGCATAGCTTATGCGGAATATGTTTACGTTCCGCACGGCAAATATCACGCTGAGTCCTATCGCAAGCGCCGCGATAAATACGGCGGCGAGTATAAGGGCGATTGCTTTTCTTATGTACTTCATCTTCCTCTCCCGCGCAAATGCGCCCGGTAAAAAATGTGCGGTGCGGCAGGCTATACCGCAAGGCGCGATATATCTGCCCCGAGAGTGCGCAGTTTGTATTCAAACATACCGTACCCCCTGTCTATATGCGACAAGTCGAGCACCTCGCTTCTTCCCTCGGCAGAAAGCGCCGCAAGCACGAGGGCCGCGCCTCCGCGCAAATCGCACGCCACCACGGTGGCGCCGTTGAGCTTTTCGCATCCGCGGACAAAGGCGTTCCTGTCTACCACGGTGACGTCGGCACCCATCTTTCTGAGTTCGGGAACGTACTTGAAGCGCGTTTCGAACAGATTTTCGGTGACTATCGACTGTCCGCGGCAAATACAGCAAAGGGCAGTCATCTGCGCCTGCAAATCTGTCGGGAACCCGGGGTAGGGCTGTGTTTCGATTGATTTTACAGAAATCAGCCTGCCCTCTCTTTTTAAATATATTTTATCATTTTTTGCATATATTTTGCAACCGTTTTCTCTAAGTTTATGTAAAAGCGAACTTATATTTTCCCCGCTTATGCCCCTGGTGCATATTTCTCCGCCGCACATTGCGGCGGCTATTAAAAAAGTACCCGCCTCTATGCGGTCTGCCATCGGCTGGAAAGCGCCGCCGCCCAGCTTTTTTACGCCGTCTATCACAATCGTGCCGCTGCCCGCGCCGCGCACCCTGCAACCTGTTGAATTGAGAAACTTTTGCAGGTCCTCTATCTCAGGCTCGCGGGCGGCGTTCTTTATAACCGTTTCGCCCTCTGCCCTTACGGCGGCGAGCATAATGTTCTCTGTCGCGCCAACGCTGGGGCAATCGAGCATTATCTCGTTGCCGCGGAGTTTTTCGCACGAACAGAGTATGTAGCCGTTGCTCTCGCGTATTTCAACGCCCAGCCGTTTAAGGCCGTTCAAATGCAAATCGACGGGGCGCAGACCTATGTCGCACCCGCCCGGGTAGGCAATTTTTGCCCTGCCGAAGCGGGCGATTACGGGGCCGAGCAAAAATACCGACGAGCGCAGCTCGTGCGCAAGCGCGCGCGGAATTTCAAAACAGTCGGCGCACGACGAATCAATTACTATGTCGTCGCCGTCGTATACCGTGCGGCAGCCGAGACAGCCGAGTATTTTTACCATATTTTTTACGTCCGATATGTGCGGAGCATTGAGTATTCTCACCTCTTCGTCGGTGAGAACGGCCGCGGCAAGTATCGGAAGGACGGAATTTTTAGCCGTCTGAATATTTACTTCGCCGTATAGTTTGTTCCCTCCGTTTATGATATACTTATCCATATTGTCTCCGAGTATGTAAAATATGAGGCGGAGCCGACCGAAAAAGGTCTGCGCGCCGCCCCTTTAAAGGCGGCGGGCATACAGCGCGCGCCGCCGCGCACCGCTTTGACTGCGGAGCGGATATAAATTTACGTTGGGGTTTGCGTGTTAATTTATTATACGGCTGAAAAAAATTTATTGTTCACCAAACGCCTCTGCCCTGCCGAAGGGCAGCTTTTTTGCGGACTTTTCCCTCTTCTGCCCGCGCGAAATGTTGAAGAGTACGCCCATCGACGCCATAGTTATGATGAGCGAGGTGTTGCCGCTGGATATGAGCGGAAGCGGAAGTCCCGTGGGCGGTATGGTGCCGCTGACGACGAGCGCGTTTATGACTACCTGTATTCCGTAGACGAGCGTGAACCCCGCCGCAAGCAGATAGCCGAACGGTTCTTTGCACCTGCGCGCAATCCTCAGCCCGCGCCAGATTATGAAGGCGCACGCACCGAAAAAGATTAGTATGCCGAAAAAGCCAAGCTCTTCGCTCATAACCGAGAGAATGAAGTCGCTTTCGGCGAAGGGCAGAAAGCGGTACTTCTGCGTGGAGTTGAAAAGTCCCACACCGAACAGTCCGCCGTTGCCTATCGCATACAGCGACTGTATCAATTGGTATCCCTCGTCGAGCGGCGACGACCACGGGTCGAGGAAGGCCGAAAGGCGTTCCAGCCTGTAAGGTTCGGCGATAATCAGAACGGGCACGGCGAGCGCGCACGGCACGAGCACTACGGCAAACGTCTTTAAATTTGCGCCGCTTAAAAACACGAGCGCAAGCATCAGTATGCCTATGCACATCGTGATTGACATATTCGGTTCCAATATGACGAGCACGCAGAAGAGCGCGCCCACGCCGAGCACGGGCAGCACCCCTTTAATCGTCTTTACTTTTCTGTAATTTTTGGCAAAGTAAGCGGCTGCAAACAGCGCGTAGGCGTACTTTGCAATCTCTGACGGCTGAATGGTGAACGAACCGAAGCCTATCCAGCGCGTTGCGCCGTAGTTGGTTACGCCCACGCCAGGCACGAACACCAGCGCGAGCAGGACGGCGGCGACGATTATTGCCGCATACCTGAATTTTGCCAGTTTTTCATAAGGGAAAAAGCAGAAAAACGCCATAAGCGCCCCGCCCGCCGCCACGCCGAGTATCTGTTTTTTTACAAAATAAAGGCTGTCGCCGTACTGCACTTCGGCAATGTAGCTGCTTGCCGAATAAATCATCACGCAGCCGAAGCACACCATAACGCACACGCATATAAGAAGAGGCACGTCGCCCCTTGCGCGCGCAGGCCTTTCAGGCCGTTTCATCGCTCTTTACCAGCCGCGCGAAGGCGTCGCCCCGCTCTTCGTAGCCGGAAAATTCGTCGAAGCTGGAACTTGCGGGACTTAACAGAACGTTCTGCCCCGCGTGCGCCACGTGGTCGGCAATCTTTACCGCCATTTCAAAATCGGAGCACAGCGAAAAACTGTTATATCCCGCCTCCTCCGCGGCGGCGAGCAGTCTGAACCTGTTTTCGCCGTACAGCACGGCGTGAACCACGCGGCTCTCTTTAAGTTTTTTGAATAACGGATAGTATTCGTAGCCCTTATCCTTGCCGCCGAGCAGAATTACCGTTTCGCGCCGCATACTGTCTATTGCCTTGACGGCGGCGTCTACGTTTGTGCCCTTGCTGTCGTCTATGTACGTCTTTCCCCCGCGCTCGCACACCGTCTCTATTCTGTGGCGCACACCCTTGAACGCACACACCGCCTGCGCCGCGACTTTGAGGTCGATTCCGAACGCCTTTGCCGCCGCTATTGCCGCAAGCGCGTTGTATACGTTGTGCGCGCCCTCGGTCTTCATATCCGAGACGGAAAACAGCCGCTCGCCGTCGCAGTAAACGGCGCCGTTTTCGCACCATACCCCGTCTGAACGCGGCTCCATCGAAAAGAAAATCACGCGGCACCTTATTTTTTCGGCAAGCGGGCGCACGATAGCATCGTCGGCGTTGAGAATTGCATACTCGCTCCCGCGCAGGTTGCGCAGAATTTTGCTCTTCAAAAATATGTAATTTTCCATATTGTAGTGCCTGTTCAGGTGGTCTTCGGTGATGTTGGTTATAACTGCCGCGTGCGGCCGCAGGCTGGACAAGGTTTCGAGCTGGAAGGAAGAAACTTCGACGACGGCTATATCGTCGAAGCCCAGCTTTTCGACCTCGCCCACGAGCGGGTTGCCCACGTTGCCGCATAGCACCGAGTTTTTGCCCGCCGCCTTAAAAATTTCGTGTATCATAGACACGGTTGTCGTCTTGCCGTTCGTACCCGTCACCGCCACCGCCGCCGCGCGGAGATACAGCGCGCCAAGCTCCTCTTCGCCTATTATGCACTTGCCCTGCCTGCGGAATGATACGGGAAGGGAATTATCTATGGGTATGCCGGGGCTTAAAACGAGCACGTCGCACAGACTTACCGCCCTTTCCAGACCGTCGGCCTCGACGCGGTGCGCGCCCAGCTCTTCGAGCGAGGAGATGACCGCCGAAATCTTATCGCTTATAACGTCGTCGTACAGGTAGACTTCGGCGCCCCTGGCAAGCAAAAAGCGGGCAGAGCTTTCGCCCGATTTGGATATGCCCGCTACCAGAAATTTCTGTGTTCTGAAATACAATTTTTTTACCTCACGCAAAAGTAATACATATGAGCCCCGCCACGCAGGTCACCGCAAAATACGCATACGCAATCTTGCTTTCGGCGAAGCCCTTCATCTGAAAATGATGATGGATTGGCGCCATTAAAAAAATTCTGCGCCTTGTCCGTTTATAATATATTACCTGCGCTATTACGGATATTCCCGAAACGACGAACATTATGCCGATAATTGGAATATACAGCGCGTTGCGCGAAAATACCGAAACGCAGCTTATGAAGCTGCCGAGGGCGAGCGAACCCGTGTCGCCCATAAACACCGAGGCCCTGTTAGTGTTGAATATAAGGAACGCCGCAAGCGCGCCGCACATAGAAAAGGGCACGGCAAACCAGCCCGTCCCCGCCGCCGCAATCAGAGCGCCCATACAGAACAGATAGGCGAGCGAAGTTCCGCCCGCCAGCCCGTCGAGCCCGTCGGTCAGGTTCACGCAGTTGACCGTGGCGAGAAAGATAAAAATTACTATTGGAATTATGCCCCAGCTTACGTCGAGCGTGAGCGACGAAAATGGAATGTTTATGCTTGTGAGGTCGTTTAAATAGCAGTAAACTGCGGCGATTGCGGCGATTGCGCATTGGAAAACAATCTTCTGGTAGGGCTTCAAACCGAGGTTGTCCTTCCTGTAAATCTTCAAAAAGTCGTCGATGAAGCCAATCAGGCAGAACCCCGCCGTTATTACAAGGGTGAGGTTTACCGCCGAATTGTTCACGCCGCAGAATATGAGGCTTACGACTACCGCCGCGCACACGAAGGCCAGCCCGCCCATAGTGGGCGTGCCGCTCTTGTCCTTATGTTCTTTTACGTATCCCAGAATGTACTGCCCCGCCTTCAACCTGCGCAAAAGGGGCGTTATCAAAAGGCAGAGCACGAGGGAAAGAAAAAATGCCGCGAGCGCGGCGGCGCTTGCCGTCTTCATATAACCGTGCTTTTAAAAAGGGACTTTTCAGCCGATGATGTTTTTTATAACCGTATTGTCATTGTAGCTGTGTTTTATACCCATTATCTCCTGATAAGTTTCGCCGCCCTTGCCCGCGACGAGCAGAATATCGCCCGCGCGCAGAAGTTTTACGGCGTATCCGGTGGCCGTCTCCCTGTCGGTGACGGTGACGTAAGCCTTGCCCGAGGGCTTTACGCCCTCCTCTATCTGCGTGATTATGTCGAAGGGGTCTTCGTAGCGCGGGTTATCTGACGTGATTATCAGAAAATCGGCATACTTAGCCGCAACCGCGCCCATAAGCGGGCGCTTTGATTTATCCCTGTTGCCGCCGCAGCCGAACAGGCAGTAAAGTTTGCCCGTACACAATTTTCTGAGCGCGGCGAGCGACTTTTCCAACCCGTCGGGCGTGTGGGCAAAGTCGACGAATATGTGCGCGCCGTTATATTCGCCCGCACATTCCAACCGCCCGGGGACGCTCTTCAATGCGGACAGTCCCCTCGCCACGTCCTCCGTCTTTACGCCTAAAAGTTTGGCGCAGGTCGCCGCCGCCATAGCGTTGTATACGTTGTGCAAGGCAGGCATATTCAGCCTGATTTCGTACAGTTCGTCGAAAAGGTTCAGAACGAACTTTACGCCCGAAATGCTCTCCTCTATATCCACGGCGAACACGTCGGCGGGGTTTTTGAGCCCGTACGTCACGGCCGAAGGGGCAGAAGCGGCTATTTCCAGCCCGAGTTTGTCGTCGGCGTTTATCACAGAAAAGCGGCAGCGGCCGCCCTCAAAAAGTTTTTTCTTTGCGGCGGCGTACTCCTTCATACTGCCGAAAAAGTCGAGGTGGTCCTGAGTGCAGTTGGTGAATATGCCCGCCTCGAACCTTATGCCCGCAACCTTGTCGAAGTAGAGCGCGTGCGCAGAAACTTCCATAAACACGTACTTTATGCCCGCGTCTGCCATATCGCGCAGCACGGAATGGAGATAGACGGGGTCGGGCGTGGTGAGTTCGGGGGAGATGAACCTGCCCGCATACGATATGCCCAGCGTACCAATCACGCCTGCGGGCAGACCTGCGGCAGAGAATACGGAAGAGAGCATATACGTGGTGGTCGTCTTGCCGTTGGTGCCCGTCACCCCTACTATTTTCAGTTGCCTGTCGGGCTCGCCGTAAAATTCGCGTGCAACCGCGGCGACGGCCGCCCTGCCGTCCTTTACCACAATCTGCGGAATGTCGCAATCCAGCTTTCTTTCGCATACCAGCGCCGCCGCGCCGCCCTCCTTCACCTGCAAGGCACAACTGTGCGAATCGAACTTTTCGCCCCTGTAACAGAAGAACAGGTCGCCGCGCTTTATGCCCGAACTGTCGGTGCAAAGCCCCTCTATTTCGGTATCGCCGAAGCCTTCGGCATCGCCGCCCAGAATTTTTGCCACGCTTTCAAGTTTCATATATCGTTCTCCGTTCAGCCGCATCATTCGTACGGCTGTATGTTTTTTATGGTTATTATGTCTTCAAAAATTTCTTTGGCGACGGGCGCCGCGACGGCGCTGCCGTAGTAGGTGCCCTGCGGTTCGTCAACGGTAATCAGCGCGAGGTATTCGGGTTCGTCGGAAGGGAAAAAACCCACGAAGGAAGATACGTACTTCCCTGCGGCTATTGCGCCGTCTTCATACTTCTGCGCCGTGCCCGTCTTGCCGCCGACTTTGTACCCCTCTATGTATGCCTTTTTGCCGCTGCCCTCGCTGACTACGCCTTCGAGCATTTCGGCGAGCATACGCGAGGCCTCTTCGCTTATGACCTCGGATTTGAGAACGGGCGATATGTAGTCCGTCCCGTCTTCGGTGACAACGGCTTTCAGAAGACGGGGAACGTAATATTTTCCGCCGTTCACTGCCGCCGCAACGGCGCAGGCAAGCTGCAACTGGGTGACGGCAATCGTCTGCCCGAACCCTATGCGCGCAAGGTCGCAGTTTCTTACCAAAGACTGCGGAAGCAACATTCCTACGGCTTCGCCCGCAAAATCAAGCCCCGTCACGTTGCCGAAGCCGAACGCCGAAAGATATTCGTAAAATGTATCCTTGCCGAGTGCGAGGGCGATATCGGTAAAACACGGGTTGCAA
Source organism: uncultured Eubacteriales bacterium (assembly GCA_900549005.1). GTDB lineage: Bacteria > Bacillota > Clostridia > Christensenellales > Borkfalkiaceae > Coproplasma > Coproplasma stercorigallinarum. The sequence continues at coordinate 12,911 of URMT01000026.1, forward strand.
CTGTTGTTCAGCGCCTGCGCCAGAGTCTGGTTAGAGTGCTTGCCGTTTTTGTGGTCGGACCAGCACTTTATGGTGGTGCCGTCGACAGAGCGCGTACGCGAAGAGTTGAACACGTAATTTGGCGAAAAGGCCGAGCTGTTGCCGCTGAGATACTCCTGCAAATTTGCCGCGGCCGTTATTACCTTGAACGTGGAACCGGGTTCGTAGATATCCACCACCGCCCTGTTCCGCGAAAGCGAATTGAGGGTTTCGGTGTCGTCGCGCGGCACGTCGTTGAGGTCGTAAGAGGGATAGTTTACAAGCGCAAGCACCTCGAAAGTCTGAGGGTCTAACACTATGCAGGATACCGCCTTGGCGCCGCTTGAAACGTAGGCCGCGCGCATTGCCTGCTCCGCGGCGAGCTGAATTTCGGCGTCGATGGTGAGTATTATGCCAGAGCCGTCCTCGGCGGGACTGTATACCACGGCGGAATTTTCCGTCTCTATCCCCACTATGTCGGTGGAATACAGGATTTCGCCGTCTTGACCCGCAAGCAGGGAATTATAGTACTTTTCCAGCCCCGAAATACCCGTGCCGTCTACCGAAGTAAAGCCCAGCACCTGGCACAGAGCGTCGCCATAGGTATATTCGCGGGTGTTGTCGCGCGCGAAATACACTCCGTCTATATCGAATTCCGTCAGCCGCCGAACGCTTTCGGCAGAGGCGTGGCGCACGAGAGTTACCTCTGAAACGCCGCTCTTTGAAAGGCTGGCCGATACGTCGGAAACTTCCAGCCCGAATATGCCAGCAAGCGCAACGGCTGCATAGTCTTTATCCGTTACCGCATTGGGGCGGACGAACACGCTGTAAGTATTTTTGTTGCCCGCAAGCACCGTGCCGTTCCTGTCGTAAATTTCTCCCCTTGCGGCAATTACGGGGACTTCCCTGTTCCACTGGTCGGTCGCGCGTATGACAAGTTCGTCGCCCGCCACGCCTTGCAGATAGAAAAATCTTCCGATAATTATGCAAAAAATAAAGGCTATTGCCAGACTTACCGACAATAACCTCTTTTGTAAAACGGTCAGGGAAAACCCCGACTTTCGGGTTTTTATTCTGTTTTTAATAGCTTTAAATCTCCATTGCCTTATTTTCAGCCTGTAATCCAGCCGTTTTCGATTGCAACGTTGTAAATGTTGTCGTACGAAGTAAGCTCTTCGAGGTCTTCGGCAACGGCCGCATATTGCGACTGCACGTCGCTTACCATACCCTCGTAGGCGGCTATCTCGGAATTGAGTCCCGAAATGATTGCCGAATTGACTATTATCAGCACGAACACCGCGAGAATGAGGCTGACTATTACGCCAATTATTACTTTGTCACGCTTGGTAAGACTGATTTTGGCAGGCTCTTCGCGCTCTGCGGGGCGGGCTATTTCACCCTCCTGCATAGTGCGCGCCGCGCTGTTTATGATGACGGTGCCGTCGGCACCTATCGTCTGATACTGTATGGTTGTAGGCGTGGGGCGAAGGTCTTCGTTCTCCTCCTCTTCTGTCGCGGGCGCAGCGTTTGCCGCAGCCATTGCCCTGGCTGCCTCGTATGCCTGTGCAGGCGTAGAAGCGTAAGCCTGTGCGGGACGGTTTACGGGACTGTCCGCACGGAATATGTCTGCGTTTGCGCGCGCATTTTTAACCACGTATACGGGCTGGGCCGCGCTGTGTGCGGGAGCATAAGCGGGCGCCTCTGCCGCGGGCGTCTGCACGGCGCTTGCAGGACGGGCTATTATGCCGTCTGCACCGTAAACTACGGAAGGAGCGACGCTTCTTTCGGGCGCCTGCACCGCCTCGGGAGCGGCCTGGATTACCTGCGTGCCGTCTGCGTCTATGCTCGCCACCACGTCCTTGATTTTGTTTTCGGGATTGAGAAGGCGGGCAAGATTATCCTTCATACGGGCATTGTGAAGCTCGTCGGCGGTCATACCGGCGATGCGTGCTTCGCTTTCTATTGACTGATTGTAAGTTCTTCTTTCGATTACAGGTGTTGCGACAGCCATAATTACCACTCCTTAAAACGTGCCGTGTGTTACCTAATTTAAATTCTTTGAGCCACCCTGAGCTTAGCCGAACGCGAACGGGAATTTATTACCGTCTCTTTCGGCGAAGCCACTATCGGCTTTTTTGTGAGTACCTCTATTTCTTTTTTCTTTCCGCATACGCAAACGGGCAGTTCCTTCGGGCAGATACAGTCCGTTTCAAGATATCTGAATGCGTTCTTCACTATCCTGTCTTCCAGCGAATGAAAGGTGAGGATGGCTATTCTTCCGCCGCTTTTAAGCCTTCGGGTAAGGCCTGAAACAGCTTCGTACAGCCCGTCTAACTCCCCGTTCACCTCTATGCGGACCGCCTGAAAACTTTTACGGGCGGCAGGTCCGTTCTGCTGGAATTTTTTGGGTATGCTCTCTTCTATTATTTTTACGAACTCGCCGCACGTCTTTATGCGGGAGTGCTCCCTCGCCCTGGCCACGTTTGCGGCTATCTGCGGGGCAAATTTTTCTTCGCCGTATTCCTTTAAGATACGGGCAAGTTCTTTCTGCGGATAATCGTTTATGACGTCCTCTGCCGTGAGCGGCGCCGAGGTGTCCATTCTCATATCGAGCGGAGCGTCGCTCCTCATATATGAAAATCCGCGTTCGGGTTCGTCTATCTGGTGGCTGGAAATTCCGAAGTCGAGCATTACGCCGTCCAGGAGCTCCACACCTTCTTTATCAAGCACTTCGCTGTAATTTTTGAAGTTTGACTTGTGTATCGAAAACCTTCCTTCAAAGGGGGAAAGCCTCTCCTTCGCCGCCGCGATGGCCTCGTCGTCGAGGTCGGTTGCAATAAGTCTGCCCGCGGGCGAAGAACGTTTCAATATCTCGTAAGAGTGCCCGGCGCCGCCGAGCGTGCCGTCGAAGTATATACCCCCGCGTTCGGGTGCAAGAGCCTCCATACACTCTTCAAGCATTACGGGGTAGTGTGAAAAGCCGCTCATAAATCAGATACCGAGCGAATCGAAGTATTCGTTGTAGTTCTCGTCGTCGCCGGAGAAGTACTCGTCGTAAACTTCCTTTGCCCAGAGCTCTGCCCTGTTGCCCACGCCGCAGAATACCACGTCTTTTTTGATGTGGGCGAACTCCCTTAAATTTGCGGGGAGAAGCACCCTGCCCTGGTTATCCTCTTCGGCAGAGGCGAACGACTTGGTGAAAGCCCTTATGCCGCGTCGCTTTTCTGCGTCTGACATCTTCACCTCTTCGATTTTGGCGAACTGTTCCTTTGCAATCTCTTCGGGGAATATGAAGATGCAGCCGTCGGTACCCTTGGCGAAGTAATAGTTGTCGCCAAGCTCCTTCCTGAGTTTTGCAGGTACCCTTATTCTGTTTTTCGCATCCAGCTGATGGTTGTATTCACCCGTGAGAAAAAACATTTTTACTACCTTAAATAAAACTGTAAATCTATGTTAGCATATAAATTGCCCACTGTCAACCACCAAAGCGATGTTTTTTGAATTTTTTTTAAATTTTAATGCTTTGTCCGCCACTTCCGAAATGAAAACTTGTCATTGAATTTGTTGCATTTTTTCAAAAACAGCGCGGTTTTTTGTAAAATCTCCGCAAAAAAAGGCGATTTTACCGCTATCGGCAGAAAAGTGGGCAGAATTCCCTAAAATTGTCGCCAGGTGGTCAGCCGTCCCTGACATTCCGTCAAAAACGGGGCAGCCGTAGCGTTTTTGTATGGCTTTTTCAATAAAAATATAGTGCGTGCAACCCAGCACGACAGAGCTGTATCCGCCCTGCGGAAGGCACGAAACGAGGGCCTCGCCGTCGAGGGAGAATATAGTGCGCTCTATTCTTTCGGCAAGGTCGCCGCACGGGCATACGGTGGCGCGGCTGCCGTATTTTTGCATCAGCGAGGCAAACGCGGGGCTGGAACAGGTGGAGCGCGTTGCCAGCACAAGATAATCGCCTCCCCTCTTCCACGCCTGTTTAAGGGCGGGCTCTATGCCGAGTATGGGGAAGCCGTAAGTTTTTCTCAGCGAGGATATGCACCCCGCAGTAACCGTGTTGCAGGCAACCACGGCGGCAGAAGGACGGCAGGCGGCGATTTCGCGGAACACGCCTTTGACGAGGGTATAAATTTCACCCTCGCCGAGGTTGCCGTACGGCACGTTGAAGTTATCGGCAAAATAATAAAAATCGACCTGCGGCAACCTGCGGACGCACGCGTCGAGAAGATTAAGGCCGCCTATGCCGCTATCGAAAAGGCAGACGAGCGGGCGTCTGCCGCAGTCGGAGCATTCCATACAGAATAAATATATTTCCGCCCAAAAAATATATGAAAAAATTGCGAAAGACGATAAAAATTAGTTTACAACGCATTTTTTTTATGATAAAATTACACAAGAATTTTAATGATACGCTTAAAGGAGAGTTTGAAGTGCCTAACATAAAGTCAGCGAAGAAGCGCGTACTGGTAACCGAAAAGAAGACGTTGAGGAACAGAGTTGTAAAAACTCAGGTAAAGAACGCCATCAAAAAGTTCCTTGCAGTAGTTGCAAGCGGCGACAAAGAGGCGGCAAAGGCTATGTTCCCCTCCACCTGCTCGGTTCTCGACGGTGCAGTTTCCAAGGGCGTTCTTAAAAAGAACACCGCCGCAAACAAGAAGAGCGGACTTGCAAAGAAACTGAACGAAATGGAATAATACGCTTTTATTTAAGTTTTTGGTCGGGCTGTTACAGCCCGACCTTTTTGCGTTTAGTTCAATTGTGACCGCACTCCCGCCTTTACGCACGCAATTTGCACGGCCGTTCTGCCGTGCAAACAACGTTTTAAAGCAACGCGGACTGTATACGCAGCCAAGGCCTGCGCGCACGCAT
>URMT01000027.1 GCA_900549005.1 uncultured Eubacteriales bacterium
AGTTGCCTGCGCGGGCGGCGCTTGTTTCAATGCCAGAGGTAATGAAATGTTGACAGGAGAAATACAGTTTACTTTAAAAGACGGTCGGACGGCCGTACTCCGCAGTCCGCGCGAGAAAGAGGCGGAAGAAATTTTAAAATTTTTTCAGCTTGCCGCGAGCGAAACCGACTTTCTTCTCGTCACCGGTGAAGAGGCGGCGCAAATAACGCCCGAACAGGAAAAATCTTTTATAAAAAATATCGTAGCTTCCCCGAATACGGCAATGTTCATTTGTTTTGTCGGCGGCGAGATTGCGGGAAATTGCCAGATTACTTTTAAAACAAACGCAAAAGAAAGGCACAGAGCCGAGTTTGCCATTGCTCTTGTAAGTAAGTTCTGGAATCTCGGCATAGGCACAAGAATGTTTTCGGAACTTACGTCTGTTGCAAAGTCACGCGACGGCGTAACTATGGCTGAATTGGAATTTTTGGAAGGCAATACGCGTGCCCGCGCTCTCTACGAAAAATCGGGGTTCAGAATTACATCCGTATTTCCCGATAAATATAAATCGAAAGACGGCAGGCTTTTAAATGCCTATCTTATGATAAAAAAATTATAAACAGGATTACATTATATGGACTATCGTGTATTTTCAGACAAAGTCATCGTCCGCATAGACAGGGGCGAAGAAATCTGCGAACAGCTCAAAGCCGTGTGCGAAAAGGAGGGGATAGTGCTCGCCTCGGTATCGGCTATCGGCGCGGTGGGCGATTTTACCGTGGGAGTGTTCTCGCCGGAGAGCAAAACCTATAAATCTAACAACTTCAAGGGCGATTACGAAATAGTTTCGCTCACAGGCCTCGTCACCGAGATGGACGGCAAATTCTATTCGCACCTGCATATGAGCGCCGCCGACGGCGAAGGCAGGGTATTCGGCGGACATCTCAACCGTGCAATTGTTTCCGCCACCTGCGAAATGATAATCACCGTTTCGGAGGGGAGGATAGACAGAAAGTATTCGCAGGACATCGGGCTCAATCTTCTTGAATTTTAATTTTTTATTTGGCGTCATTTCGACCAAGGGCGCAGCCCGCGCGGAGAAATCTCATAAATAACCGCGCCTTGATTACTTTAAATAATATGGTAAATATCGAACAACTTTTAAACGATTTGTGCTTTCAGCCGATAGGCGAACACAACGGCATAATCAAGCGGATAAAGGGCGTAATTTCCAACACCAAGCCCAATCCGCAGAAACTCTTTGTGGCGGAGGGCATATGGCTTGCCTCTATGTGCCTTAAATTCGGCACGCCGATAGAGAGCCTCATTGTCTGCCCCGAACACGTGCGCACGCCAGAGGTGGCGGAGCTCATAAAAAATCTTTCGGCTCGCACGCAAGACAGGTTCTCTGTGTCTGCAAAGACATACGAAAAGATATCCGAAAAGGGTCAGCCAGACGGCATAATGGCGCTTGCCGCACTGCCTCAGTGGGATATTTCGCAGTTCAACCCGCCGCAGAAGGCTGTAATCCTTGTAATCGACGGAGTGGAAATTCCGGGCAATGCGGGCACTATGCTCCGTATGGCCGACGGCGCGGGCGCCGACGCGGTGTTCTTTTGCAACAGAAAGGTAAGAATGACGCACCCCAAACTCATAAAGGCCAGCCAGGGCGCAATTCTTACGGTGCCGACATTTGAATTTGCGTCGGCCGGCGATTGCAGGGCGTGGCTGAAAGAGCACGGCTTCACCGTATACCTTGCCGATACGCGCGCACCGCACTTCCATTACGACGAACCGTTCGGCAAAAACGCCGCCTTGGTGGTGGGCAGCGAACGCTACGGCATAGCGCGCGAGTGGTACGACGGAGAGTACGAAATGATTGCCATTCCTATGCTCGGCAAGTGCGACAGCCTCAACGTGGGCGTGGCCGCAACCGTTCTTACCTACGAAGCGTGCATAAAAAACAAAATGAAGGATAAAACCTTGTAACTTTTACATAGTTTTATTTGCGCCGTTTAAAGAAAAATTGTATTCTGATAATACAAATCGAAGAATGATGCAAAATTTTATTTACATAAATAATAATTTCAAATTTATTTTGAAGAGCCCGTATGCCAGCGCATTCGGGCTTTTTGCACAGTTATGTAAATTTAACTTTGCAAAATAAATCAAATGGGGGTATTGCTTTTTTGTATTGCGCGTGCTATAATAAGGTACTTAAACTTTTGCGCGGGGCGCAAATATCACGGGACCGGAATGATTGATATTAAAAGAATTAAAAAGATTATAGACCCGCATAAAGAGCCGAATAAGCAGTTCTTTCTGGACCTTCTTGACAAAGATAAGCAGGAGGCCTTCGAGCGCGAGCACATCGACGCCGTTATGTTTATGCTCAGGGCCATATATATAAACAAGTTGAAGGCGGCAATAAAGTCGGCGCAGGAGCAGATATCGTCGCTTGTAAGCGACCCGGATTACGATGCCGAAAGTTACAGGCGCGTTATGGGGCTTAAAGCCGAGATTGCGAAAAACAGGGCGCAGATAGAAACTTACAAGCCGTTTTTCGACGAGCCTTATTTTGCCCGTATGGATGTGGTGGACGATAAAGACGGCTACAACAGCTACTATATAGGCAAGCGCGGCGACGAGGGGCTGGAAATCGTGGACTGGCGGGCCCCGCTCGCAAGAAGATACTATCAGAAGAGCCGCGTCAGTTTTTCGATAAACGAATATAACTACAAACTTGTTCTGCGCCGCGCGCTCCGCACGAAGAGCGGCAAAGTCGTCGATATGCAGAACGAGTATCTCTCCGTCAAAGACTATCTTTCAAAGGAAGAAATCGGCGGCAGGGATGAAGAGATAATCTTCGACCCGTTCCTCCGCGAAATCATCAAAAGCCGCAAGGAAAAGAGCGGTATAACCGACATAATAGACACCATTCAGGAAAAGCAGTACGAAATCATAACTCTGCCCGAAGACAGCCGCTTCGTAGTGCAGGGCATAGCGGGCAGCGGAAAGACGATGATAATGCTGCACAGGCTTTCGTACATTATGTATAACAACGAGGGTGTAAAGCCGCGCGACGTGCTGGTTATAACCCCCTCCGATTCCTTCAATGCGTTCATAGACGAACTTTCAACCGTGTTGGAGCTTGAAAAAGTAAAGACGAGCACGATAGAGCGCTACTTCACGCTGCTTCTTTCAGGCCAGGGCATAGACATCGAAGGGAGGGTAGAGCGCAACGAACGCCCGCCCTATGCGTATCTTTCGTATATTTACTCCAAGGCCTTTATAACCGACGTAGACAAAAAACTTGCCAGAATTTACGACGGCATTCGCGGAATGTTTTCCTCGGAAGAGTGCCGCGGCACCGCGGCAGAGGTTCTTGCCCGCGCCGAAAGGCAGACGGCGCTCTACGAGCGCATAAAAAATTCGGGACTGCGCGTGCGCAGGTGCATTCTCGGCGAAATCAAAGAAAAGGAGGGCGGCGGACTCTATTACACAAAGCCTTTCAGAAAGCTGTTCAACTGCGTGGCCGACGTCGCCGAATTTTTATCGCTCAGCGAAAGCGACGAGCGTATGAACACCTACGGCTACTTTTACAGGCAGCTTTTATCGTTTTATAAGGCTATGCACCACATACGCCGCCACGCCGAAAAGATTTGCCTTTCCGCCCTCGAAGATTTGAACGCCCTCGATTTGACGGTTGACAAAGAAATTGCCGACCTTTCGCGCTACAAGATGAACGTGGGCGGCATCGAAGTGCTGACCTATGCCGAAAGGATAGAAAAGCGCAGGGCGTTGAAGCGCGAGATTGAAACGAATGCAGGCTATGTGCGCGAAATCGGCGACCTGTTTTCCGTATTGTACGACTTTGCCGACGTGCTCCGCGGCGAGGGCAACCTCGTCGCCATAGGCAAGTGCGAGAGCGGGGTGGACGTGGCGCGCTTCTTTTTCGGCGAAACGGTAAAAAAATCGCGCCGCAAATTCGGCGTGCAGGCGGGCAAGCTGTACCCGTGCGACATATATGCGCTGTGCCTTCTTCTGTGCAAACTCGGTTACGACCTTGCCCCCAAGCACTCCTTCATCTTTATCGACGAGGGGCAGGACATTTCGGAAGGCGAATACTACGTGTTGAAGTGCGTAAACGACAGGGCGCGCTTCAACGTGTTCGGCGATTTGAAGCAGAACATAACGCCGTACAGGGGTCTTTCCGACTGGTCGGTGGTGGAAAAAGATATATACACGCTCAACCAGAACTACCGCAACACCAACCAGATAGTGGACTTTGTCTCCAAAGAGCTGAATATCGATATGCAGTCGATAGGCTGCGACGGTTCGGAAATAGTATATCTTCAACCGCGCAAGGTGACGGGCTGGCTCACGCCCGTAAAGGGTTTGAAGGCGGTAATCACGTCAGAAGCGCGCCTTGCCGAGTTTTCGCGCAAAAATTACAACGTCATCCGCGAAACGGGCAACATTTCTAAGACGCGCATAAACCTTATGACTGTTTACGAAAGCAAGGGGCTGGAATTCACCGCCGTGGCTGTTGCCGACGGCGATATGACCGAAAACGAAAAGTATATAGCTTACACCAGGGCGCTTAAAGAGCTGGCCGTCATACGCTGAACGCCGTTCTTCCTGCAACTTAACGTAAAACCGCCGCAATATGCGGCGGTTTTTTGCATAAAAAGCGATAATTTCAGTTTTCAAGGGGCAATAAATGAATGCGTAAAGATTGCGCTTCAATGCAAAGAGTGAAAGCAAATTGCGCGGCGGGTTAAAATTTTTGCCGCATACCCTTGCCCGTGCGTACAAAATGTAGTATAATTGAATGGTAATAATGAGGCAAATGGGTAATAAGAGGTAATTGAGAAAATATATGGCTACTAATAAAAGAGCAAAACAGCTCGCCGACGAAATCGAACTCGAAGGCGAACTTTTAAACACGGTAAGCTACGCCACGTATTACTGCCGTATGCCGCTTTTTACGTCGTTCAGGCTTTACAACCGCGGCGAAAATGCGGCGGAAGCTCTCACCGTTACGGTGAGCGGCAGCACAGACCTTATTCTGCCCCGCTCGGTTGACGTTGCAGAAATCCCCGCCGAAAGCAGCGTGGAAGTTTCTGTCGATAAAATACTCAACCCCAAGTACCTCGCCGAGCTCGAAGAGCCCGAGGTATGCACGGTGAGCATCGCGGTGACGGGCGGCAAGGCGAAGGTGTGCGAACTCTCCGCCGAAGTCGAGTGCCTCCCCATAGACTATTGGGGCGGCCTTTCGGGCAACGTCGAAATGCTTGCGTCCCTCGTCCGTCCCAGAATAGCCGACTGCCAGAAGGTGCTTGCGGAGGCGGGACTGCAACTCAAAACGTGGGGATACTCCTCAGAGTGGAGCGGGTATTCGGGTAACGACCGCACCGCCGTGCGCGGCGCCGCTGCGGCCATTTATTCTGCCCTGCGCAACCAGAACGTAGAGGCTGTCGAACAGCCCTCTATGCAGGACGCGGTGAGCGCGGGCAACATCACGAAGATAATTGCGTCCAAGTCGTCCACCCCGCTCGAAATGGCTCTTCTGTACGCTTCCTGCCTTGAAGCGGCCAAGCTGAACCCCGTAATCGTCCTCGGCAAAGATAAGGTTGCCGTGGGCGTGTGGCTTTACGAAAGTTGTTTCACCGTCACCACGCAGGACGATATGTCCGTCATAGAAAAGTATATTCAGGACGGCGTGAACAACCTTGCAATCATCGATACGGGCGACCTTTTCTCGCACAAAAACGCCAGCTTCACCACCAGCGAAGCGCATTTTTCCGCGGGACTTAAAAGGGGAGAATACGAAATCTGCATAGACGTAAAGCGCTGCCGCATAGGCGGCGTGTTCCCCATACCCATCAAGGTGCGCACGGGCGGCAGGTACGAACTTCTGGGCGAGGCCCAGTTTTCGTACGACCAGAAGCCCGGCGAAATAATCGACGCGGGCAAATACTCGCTCGAAAAGGGTGCCTCCAAGGAAAAGACGTGGCAGCGCCGCCTTCTCGACCTTTCGCTTAAAAACAATCTTTTGAATTTCAGATACAGGCACGATTGCCTTCACCTCGTCACGGCCGACCTGCCGTCCTTTCTGCACGGACTTGAAGGCGCCGAAAAGTTCAGCGTGCTTCCCAACGCCACGCCCATAAAGGATGCGGCCTACTTCGGCGGCAGTGCGGGCGTGCGCGCCCTGAAAGAGCTCATCGACATAGAGATGTCGTCGGGCATAGTGCGCACCTACGAAGGTATGTCCGCCCTAAACGAAAATTCGTCCTCGCTGATAAGAAAGGCTCGCACCGCCGAAGAGGAAGTGGGCGCCAACACGCTGTGCCTCGCGCTCGGCTTTTTGAAGTGGAAGCACGACGAAGAACACGACTTCAAATACGCGCCCATAGCTCTGCTCCCCGTAACATTGAAGAGGAGCAAGCAGCAGGGCGTTGGAATGACCAAGGGCGAAGATATAACGGTCAATACCACGCTTCTCGAATTTTTAAAACAGGAATTCGGCATAGATATCCGCGGTATGGAAGACAGCAATCTTTCGGTAAACGAAATGACCGCCCTTTTCCGCGCCAAGACTGCCGACCTCAAAGGGTGGGAGGTCACCGAGGACGTGTACGTCGCACAGTTTACCTTTGCAAGGTACGCAATGTGGAGCGACGTAAAGAACAACATTTCGCGCTATAAAAACAACCCGCTCATAGCCAGCCTTCTTTCAAACTCCAACAAGTTGCAGGGCAACAAACTGAGCGGAGTGAGCGAAGATACCGCCGACCCGTGCGACATACTCGTGCCGCTCCCCTGCGACAGTTCGCAGTTCGACGCCGTTGCCGAATCGGCAAAGGGAACTACCTTCGTCCTGCACGGCCCTCCCGGAACGGGCAAAAGCCAGACCATAACCAATATGATTGCCAACGCCGTCGATTCGGGCAAGCGCGTGCTGTTCGTGGCCGAAAAGCAGGCCGCGCTCTCGGTGGTAAAAAAGCGCCTTACCGAGATAGGCATAGGCGAATTCTGTATGGAGTTCTCCACGGGCAAGTCTACCGACAAGGCCGAAATCATCCGCTCGATAGAAAATACGCTTTCGCTCAAAGACGACAGCACGGAAGAAAAATTCAAGGCGGAAGGGGACGAGATTGTGGAAACGCGCGCCTCGCTCGCGCGGCCTTATTCCGCCCTGCACAAAAAGCGCAGGCTCGGGGTATCGGTATACGAGGGCATACTCTATTATTTGCAGAACAAGAACGCCCCCGAACTTGTAAATATAGAGAGCACGTTTTACGACAGTCTGACCAAAGAGAAGCTGGAAGCGTGCGAAAAGATGCTGTTAAAGGCGCAGATAGCCGCCAAAGAGTGCGGCGGCGTATACCGTTCGCCCTTTGAAAACGTAAACATTACAGACTGCACCGACGAGGTGAAAAACGCCGTGCTGTGCGCGGCGGAAGTGGTGCTTGCCGAGCTGAAACATCTGAAAAACTATCTCGGTCTTTTCCTCGATACCTTCAACCAGAAAATAAGCACTTTCACCAACCGCAAACTTGAAAACTTTATAAAGATAGCCACGATATTGCGCGACGACACGCTCTCGCAGTTCTTCACCTGCGACGAAGAGGAATTCTATAAATTCTATAACGCCAACGTGCTGTACGACAACGTTTCAAAATTGTGGTATACGCGGTTCAACGCCCTGCCCGACATAGACAGGTATGCCCCCGATTTGGAAGCCGAGCTTGAAAACTGGGGCGAAAATTACCGCTCGTCGCGCACGGTTCTCGCCGTAATTAAGCGGCTGAACAAGTGCGCAAAGGCGAGAATTCCCGAAAAGGAAGAGCTTGAATGGGTAAAGCGCGCCTACGAGCTGTGGCAGGCTGAAAACAGAATACTCAAAAACACTCCGCTTTCGCAGGAATTTACCGCGTTCGGAGGCGGCATCAACGAAAAGAAGAGGGAGGCGTTCCTGCGCCCGCTGTACGAGCTTCATTCGCTGTGCCAGCAGACGTTTATGGACTATAACGCCGACGCCTTCAACAGCGTGTGCAACCACATAGTGAACGGTTATGCAAAGCCCCTCATATCGGGCGTGATTGCCGCGGCGCTTTCGTTCATAACCTCGCGCGAATATTTCATAAAAGTTACCAACGCGGACAAGACGTTCTTTTCAGACGAAGATATCTTCGATTATTACACCTCCAAGTGCGGCGCGCTGATAGACAATATCGATATGCTCCCCAGCTGGGCGGCATACAAGAATACCGCAAAAGAGCTCAACGAAAAGGGCCTCACGTTCATAACCGACGCAATGGAGAGCGGCAAGATAAGCGGGGAACAGATACTTTCTTCCTTCCGCAAAAACGTATACCGCAACTTTGTGCAGACCAACATCCCCGCCGACGAAGAACTGTCTAAATTCTCGGCAAGCCTTCTCGACGAAAGCGCGGCAAAGTTCGCTATGCTTACAGAAGAGTTTGCCGCCGCCACAAAGGCAAAAATAAGGCACGACCTCATTTCCCGCCTGCCCTCGCAGGAGACGGAAGGCCCGCTCGCCCTCGAACTTATGACGTTCAGGCGCCAGACAAGCGGCAACATAAAGCGCATAAACCTGCGCTCGCTGTTTGCCGAAATTCCGCAGCTTTTGAAGGTAGTTGCTCCCTGTATGATGATGAGCCCCTTCACGGTATCGCAGTATCTTTCACCCGAACCCGACCTTTTTGACCTGGTTATATTCGACGAGGCCTCGCAGATGCCCACGTGCGAAGCGGTGCCTTCGCTCGCAAGGGCAAAGAGCGCTATAATAGTAGGCGACCCCAAACAGCTTTCGCCCACAACTTTCTTTATGGCGCTCGGCCAGGACGAGGAAGAGATGGAGGCGGAAGATTTGGACAGCGTGCTCGACGACTGCCTGTCGCTCGGCATACCGCAGAAGCATTTAAGCTGGCATTACAGAAGCAAGCACGAAAGCCTGATTGCCTTCTCGAACATAATGTACTATTCGGGCAAACTGTGCACGTTCCCTTCGCCCGACGCGCTCGACAGCAAGGTAAAACTCGTCTATATCCCCGACGGTATGTACGACAGGGGCTTTACCAAATGCAATAAGCAGGAGGCGGAAGCGCTGGTTGCCGAGGTGGTAAGAAGGCTGAAAGACGAAAGGTTGCGCCGTTCGAGCATAGGCATAGTCACTTTCTCTACTCCCCAGCAGACTTATATCGAGCGTATGCTTACCAAAGCGATAACCGATAACGGCCTGGAAGAGGCGGCGTACGAGCGCGAAGAGCCCATCTTCGTCAAGAACCTCGAAAACGTTCAGGGCGACGAAAGGGACGTCATAATGTTCTCGGTATGCTACGGCCCCGACAGAATGGGCAAAATTTCGCTCAACTTCGGCCCGCTCAACCAATACGGCGGCTGGCGCAGGCTCAACGTAGCCGTGTCGCGCGCAAGGGAAGAGATGGTAATCTATTCGTCTATGCGCTACTCGATGATAGACCTCTCGCGCACCAACTCGCGCGGCGTCGCAGGGCTGAAAGCCTTCCTTGAATTTGCCGAAAAGGGCCGCACGAGTATAGCCGTGAAGAGCGACGAGATGATAATAAACAAGTCGGGCATAGGCAAGTATGTTGCCGCCGAGCTTTCAAACTACGGCTACGACTGCCGCTGCGACGTCGGCGTTTCCGACTTCAAGATAGACGTCGCCGTGGTAGACCCCAAAAACAAACACAACTTCATACTTGCAATACTGTGCGACGGCGAAAGCCGCTTCTCTGTAAAGGACCGCACCGTAATGCAGGTTCAAACCTTGAAGCGCAACAACTGGAACGTAATAAGGCTGTATTCCATAAACTTCTTCAACAATCCCAAGAGGGAAATAAAGAAGATAAAGGAATACCTCGATAAGCTGTGTTCGGGCGGCAAAACGGTATCTTCCGGCTTCAAAAAGCCGTACCGCGCCGCAAAGCTCGAAGAAAAGACGGCAGACGCGCAGTATATCCTCTCAGGCGAACACGACGCCGAGGTGATAAGGGCGATAAAGGCGGTTGTCACCGCCGAAGAGCCCATCTCTGCGCAGTTCATAATAAAGCGCGTGCTTTCGTCGTACGGAATATTCAGGTACGGCGTAAAGCTGGAAAACAAGATGACGTCGCTCATCGAAGGTTGCGGCTATCCCTCTTCCGATATACTCGGAACAAGATATTATTTCCGTTCAGACAAGTATTCGGGTTTCGACAGATACCGCGTGGAGGAGGGCGCCCAACTGCGCGCTTCTGAGGCCGACTATACGCCGTACGACGTCATATCGCTCGTTAAGAGCATACTCCTCAACAAGGTGAGTATGTATTCCGACGAGCTCGTGGTCGCCGTTCAGCGCGAATTCAAAGTGCCCAGGCTTTCAGACAGGTTTGCCGCATTCATAAATTCGTGCATAGATTACGGCGCGTCGAAAGGTATTTTCGTCCGCAGCATATCCGATAAAATTTCGCTTACGTAACATTCATTCACATAAGATAACGGCTTTACGCCCGTACGCTGCCGCAATTTTTGCGGCAGCGTACGGGCTGTAATTCAGATTATGCTATGAAAAGATTGGTCAACGCAAGGTATGCTCTGTTCCCCGCATTCGCCGTAGGGTTGGGCGCAGGTATATCCTATCTGTTATCATACAACAGCCTGCCGTATTGGTGGCTCATACCTGCGGTGCCCGTCTTTGCGGCGCTCCTGATTGCGTTCATATTGCGCAAAAACAGCAGGGCGCTTGTGTTTACCGCTATTTCCGCGGCTCTCTTTATATACGGCGCTCTTGGCGTCGGTTTCAGACTTTCGTCTTTCGCAAGCACAGACCTTACCCACGAAAGCAATTATACCGTAAGCGGCACCGTCTATGAAAAGGCGTATACGGAAAGCGGAGAATACGTCAAACTCAACAATCTCATAGCAGGCGGAGAGGGTGTGGACGGCTGTATGATTGTCTACCTCGACTCTGAATACGGCGAGTACTGCGACGTAGGCTACGACATTTCGTTTTACGGAGTGGTGTATGTAAGTTCTCCGTTCGCCTATGGGAGCGCCAACTCAGAAAGACTGTTGGAGGACGTGCGTTACAGCGCCTATCCGCTTTCGGACATAAGTTCTGAATACGGCTTTTCCCTTTTCGGCGCAATAAATTCGGGCGTGCGTTCGCTGTATTTCGACAATATGGACAAGGGCGCCGCCGCAATTTCTTACGCAATGTTCACGGGCAACACGCAGTACATAGAAACTTCTGCGATGGACAGCTTCCGCTATGGCGGCGTGGCGCACGTGTTTGCCGTCTCGGGCCTGCACATAGCGCTCGTCTATGCCTTTGTGACGGCCATTCTCAAAAGGCTGCGCGTCGGCGCGGTCGCCTCTGCGATAGTAAGCATTTTTCTCATATTCTTCTATACGGGCGTGTGCGGCTTTACGCTGTCTGCCGTTCGCGCCGCAATAATGTGCGCCGTTTCGGCGGTACTTCGTCTTGCATCAGGTAAATACGACGGGCTTTCGTCGCTGGCGTTAGCTTTTACGGTAATAATGCTGGTCAACCCGCTTAACATAATTTCAGTCGGCTTTCAGTTGTCGGTCGCCGCAGTGGCGGGCATTTGCCTGTTCTATGCGGGAATAAAATCGGCTTTAAGGCGCATAAAAATCCCCGATAAAATCGCTGCGTCTGCGGCGGTTTCTCTCTCGGCGCAGATAGGCACTTTTCCCGTACTTTTATCTTGTTTCGGCTACGTAAGCTGGGCATCGCTCTTTATGAACATAATCTTCGTCCCGCTCATCTCAGCCGTGTTCACCGTGCTGTTTGCCTGCACGTTCCTTGCCGCGGCAATCACCCCGCTTACGCAGTTCATTCTTATGATACCCGCCGTGCCTACCGAGGCGATAACTACGGCAATCGTATCGATAAGGGTGGAACAGGCTCTTATAAGCGGTTTCGACTTCGGCGCGTTTACTCCGCTGTATTTTATCGCTGCGGTCATACTTTCTGGCAAGGTCAATATAAAAATACGCTTTCGCGTGCTTATTGCCTGTCTGCTCGCCGTGGTGATAGCGGCGGGAGTGGTACTCAAAAACTGGCTGCCCGCAGACGCGGCGCGTTTAATCGTTTCGGGCTATTATAACGGAAGCTGCTGCGTGCTCATCCGCACAGACGAAGGCACCGTCCTGGTTATTTCAGAAACTCCTTCCTCATACGATATTTCCTCGCTTTTGCAGGAAAATTCAGCCGAAATTTCGGCGGTGGTCATACTTGGCGGCGAAGAGAGCGTGTTTGCCTACAATCAGCTCGGCATCGACTGCGGGCAGGTGTATGTTTACTATCAGAACATACCAATACAGCCCTATCCCGGCGTGGAAATAATTTACCAAAGGCAGTTTACTGTCTGCGGAATAGATTTTGAGTATGTGGACGGAAGCAACATTTTTGCCGAAACTTCGGATATCAGCGTGGGAATAAGCTGCGGCGATACCGTTTCGGTGGAGCGGTGCGACCTTCTTATTGCCGAACAGACCGAACACGACTGCGAGTGTGCTACGGCGGTGTATTTCGGCAGCGTTGACTTTGCGTATAACGCATATGATTGCGGCGACTTGCATTTTGTTTTAAATGATGGTAGAATATTCATAACGGGCAACGCCGCAAAAAAAGGCGCGCTTTTATAGCACAGAATTTTATTTGCCGGCGGCGGAACAAATTAAAAAAATTATGTTTTCCGCCGAAGGCGTATGGGTGTTGGTTGCAGTATATGTGCGGGGCAATTGCATTTTTTATTGCCTGCCGCAAGATTGTTTTAAGGGAATTTTACGGTGAGTTTATGAAGTTTACCGAACTTAAAAAATTTATAGAGGGCGGAGGCAGCGGGGCATACCTTCTCTGCGGCGACGACGCATATTTTCTTTCGCACGCGGAAGAGATGCTCAAAAAGTCGTACGTTCAGATGCCCGAGCTGAATTATGCCTCGTTCGAAGGCGAAACGTTGAAAGGGCAGGGCATAAAAAGGCTTACCGACGCCCTGTGCGCATTTCCGTTTATGGCTGAAAAGCGCGTGGTAAAAGTTTCTGAATTTTACCCGTCGGAGAGCGACTACGAAAAGTATCTGAAACCCTTTATGGCAGACTTTCCCCCGACGGCCGTCCTTATCATCGTCAACACGCAGTCAAAGAAGGGCGCGGCAGATTTGAAGCGCAAAAGCGGAATTGCCTATGTTGACTGCGGCAAGGCCGACGAGGAGGAGGTCACCAGATGGATATACCTCACGTTGAAGCGCGCGGGCGTTGCGGCCGACGCCGAAGTGTGTATGAATATCGCAAAATATTGCCTTTTCAATATGGCGCGCGTGTCGCTCGAAGTAAAAAAGATAATAATATATAAGGGGGGAGCGGGCACTCTGACCGCCGCCGAAGCCGACGAGCTTGTTTTCAAAGACGCCGACTATCGCATATATGAGATGACAAACGCCGTCGCCGCGGGCAACTATTCAAAGTTTTACGAAATTGCCGACGAACTCACGGGCAAGGGAATGGACGGTATGTCAGTTTTGAACAGCCTGCTTTCGTATCTTCGCAACCTCGTTACGATTGCGGGCTCAAAGAAGTCTGACGGCGAGCTTGCAAAAATTCTGGGAATGAAGGAATACGGCGTAAAGCGCAGCCGGGAACAGGCGCGCAGCATAGGCCCCGCCCGTGCCGAAAAGCTGTGTTCGGTAATTTACGGCGCAATCGCCGGCATAAAATGCGGTGAACTCACGCAGGATTCTGCATATCGCCTCGTCTGCTCGCAAATATTTTTTGCAAGGTAAAAAATTACAGCCCGCAAACGCTTTATTTTTTTAAGATTTCACTATATAATGTTGAGTATACTTTGCACGCATAATTATACGGGTTATGGCATACGCCGCAATTTGTGCGGCGCGCAATGCCAGGCATACAGGGGTATTAAATGAACTGGGAAGCATTTGCAAAAAAAATAAGCGACTTTTTAAACGGATTTTCAACCAACGGCGTTTCGTATGTGATGGAATTCATATTTTTCGCCGTTCTCTTTTATTACGTTTTCAAAGTGCTGCAATCAAATAAAAACTTCAAATTCATTGTAGTTTTTCTGGTTGCCGTGGTATGGTGCGGTTTTTCGTTCTCCCTATCGGAAAACATTCAGTCGCAGTTCTTGCTGATTGTAATAATAATGCTCTCTATTCTCGTGTTTACGATGTACAATACCGAAATCAAGAGGGTGCTTCTCGATACTATGGTAAAGGGCAAAAACGACCGCCCCAAGGTCAGCGCGAGCGGCGTTGACGTCATCATAGACGAGATGATACGCGCCATACAGAATATGTCAAAAAACAACGTGGGCGCGCTCATCGTCCTCTCCAACGAAAATCTGCCCGAAGGCATAATAGAAAGCGGCACGATAGTCAACGCCGAAATTACTTCGCAGATGATAGAGGCGGTGTTCTATCCCAAGGCGCCCCTGCACGACGGCGCGATGATAGTGGAGGGCAGCAAAATTTATGCGGCAGGCTGCTTTTTACCGCTTGCCCAAAGCGACAACCTCCCCAAGGAAATGGGTAGCCGCCACCGTGCGGCTCTGGGTGTAACCTCGGTTGCAAGCGTTACCGCCCTCGTCGTTTCGGAAGAAACGGGCATAATTTCCATAGTAAAGAACGGCGCCGTCAAAAAGAAGTATGCCGATGCGGCAGACCTCAAAAACGCACTAAGCGACTATTACTGGTCAGACCTTACAGCGGAGGCCAAAGAATGAAAAAGATAGCCGAATTTTTCAAGGGTTTTTTCACAAAGTATATACCCATCAAAATACTCGCCATAGTGCTTGCGGCGCTCACCGTAATGCTCATTAACCTCAACTGAGGCGCGGCTATGGCTTATACAGAAGAAGACGCGGCTCGCCGCGCGGTGCGCATACCCCGCGTTCTGCTGCCCGAAGATGCCGATATGTATGTATGGGCGGTGAACGCGTGCGACCAGTTCACCTCCAACGCCGTCTACTGGCGTGAAGTTGAAAAGATTGCAGAGGGAAAGCTGAGCACATATCACCTCATTTTCCCCGAAATATATTTGAAGGACGACCCCGAAGGCCGAATTGCAAAAATAAACGCCAATATGCGCAGCTATCTTGCAGACGGCGTTTTCAAAGAAGTGGACGGCGGGTTCATACTCGTCGAACGCACCACACAAAGCGGCACGCGCACGGGCATAGTGCTGGCTATTGATTTGGAGTGTTATTCGTTTGTCCCCCAAGACCGGGCGCTGATACGCTCTACCGAGGCGACCGTGCTCGACAGGCTTCCCCCGCGCGTGAAGATACGCAAAGACGCGCCGCTCGAACTGCCGCACGTAATGCTTTTGTATAACGACCCCCAAAGTCGCGTGCTTTCTGCGGCGGAGCGGGGAGAGGTGCTCTACGATTTCGACCTCAATATGGGCGGCGGGCACGTTAAGGGCACCTATATAAAGAACGCAGAACAGGTGATAAACGCCTTTTCTTCACTCCTTCCCAAAGGAGCAGGCAGCGAGGGCAGAATGTTGTTTGCCGTGGGCGACGGAAATCATTCGCTTGCGGCGGCAAAATTGTGCTGGGAGCAGATAAAGGGTTCGCTGTCCCCTGCGCAGCAGGCGGTTCACCCCGCGCGCTTTGCGCTTTGCGAGGCGGTGAACATCTACGACGGCGCGCTCGGTTTTCATCCCATACACAGGTTTATAAGAACATCTTGCCCCGAACGGTTCGTGGGCGGCTGGAATATCCGCGGCGGCGGTACGGCGGTTGCCGTTTCAGGCGGAAAGAAAACTGAACTTTCCTTCCCGTCCGACGTTCCGCAGGGCATACGCCTTCTTGACGAATACATTGCCTCGTTCATAAAGGAATACGGCGGCGAAGTCGACTACATACACGGCGACGGCGACCTTGTGGCGCTTGCAGAGGAAGGGGTGGGAATACTTCTTCCCCCGATTGAAAAGGGCGACTTTTTCCCGCTTATAGAGCGCGGCGGCAACCTGCCCAAAAAGACCTTTTCTATGGGCGAGGGCAGCGAAAAGCGCTATTACATTGAAGCAAAGAAGATTAAGTAAAATTCAAGGAACTACTAAAAAAATATGGCAGTAAAAGTTTGCAAATTCGGCGGTACGTCGATGGCCGACGGCAATGTGATGAACCGCGTAAAATCGATAATCGAGAGTGATAAAGACAGAAAGTACATAGTTGTTTCCGCGCCCGGCAAGCGCTATTCGGGCGACATAAAGATAACCGACGTGCTTTACGAATGCCACAAAGAAGTGGCGCAGAAAGGCGTATGCGGTGCGGCGTTCCAGCTTATCCGCAACAGGTTTACGAGCATAGTCAAAGAGCTGGGCATAGATTTCGATATTCAGCCCGTGCTCGACGAAACCGAAAAGAGGATAAATTCAGAAAATGACGAAGATTTCACCGCATCCCGCGGCGAATATCTTTCCGCGCGCGTAATGGCCGAGGTGCTCGGTGCAAAATTTATCGACGCGGAAGACGTAATCTTTTTCGATAAAAACGGCGCCTACGACGCAGAAAGGTCCGACAAGGCCATAAACGAAGCGCTCCGCGGCGTTGAAAAGGCGGTGTTCCCGGGCTTTTACGGCAGGGGCGCAAACGGCAAGGTAAAAACATTTTCGCGCGGCGGCTCTGATATTTCGGGCGCGATAGTGGCGCGCGCGGTGAACGCCACTTTGTACGAAAACTGGACGGACGTAAGCGGCTTTTTAGCGTGCGACCCCAGGATAGTAGACAGTCCCAAGCGCATAAAATCGCTTTCATATAAGGAACTGCGCGAACTTTCGTATATGGGCGCCAACGTGCTTCATTCCGAATCCATCTTCCCCGTGCGTAAGGCCAACATACCCATTCATATCAAAAACACCTTCCGCCCCGAAGACGACGGCACGCTCATTCAGCCCAGCGTCTACTATACCCCCAGCGGAAGCATAGTCACAGGCATTGCGGGCAAAAAGGATTTTACCGTAATATTTATCGAAAAGTCGCTGATGAACTCGCAGATAGGCTTCGTGCGCAAGGTGCTCTCTGTTTTGGAACACGCGGGCGTGCCCGTCGAGCATATTCCTTCGGGCATAGATACTATGTCTGTCGTGGTTGAAAGTTCGGCGCTTAAAAACGGCAAGTTAGAGGTGGTTTTGCAGGGCATAAAAGAGGCCGTTCAGCCCGATACCCTGCGCGTCACCGAAGATATCGCGCTCATTGCCACCGTTGGTCACGGTATGTCGTCGTCGGTCGGCACTTCGGCAAGGCTGTTCAAGGCTATGGCCGCGGCTGAAATCAACGTAAAGATGATTGACCAGGGCTCT
>URMT01000028.1 GCA_900549005.1 uncultured Eubacteriales bacterium
GCGCCAGCCGCTCGAAGACAGGCAGATAACGGTGACGCGCGCGGGCGGCGCGGCCACTTTCCCCGCCGACTTTATGCTGTGCGCAAGTATGAACCCCTGCCCGTGCGGCAACTACGGCTCTGCCGAGCTTGTCTGCACGTGCACTCCCTCGCAGATAAAGCGCTACCGCGCCAGGATATCGGGGCCGCTTTTAGACAGAATAGACTTGCAGGTGGAGGTCGATTCGGTCAAGTACGACGATTTGGCTTCCGACGGCGCCGAAGAGACGAGCGCGCAGGTAAAGGCGAGGGTAGAGGCGGCGCGTGCCGTACAGCGAGAAAGATTTTCAGATGAAGGCATACGCACTAACGCGGGTATGGGTGAAAAGCAGATTAAAAAGTACTGCCGCCTTTCGCCCGAGTGCGAGGAGGTGCTCCGCCGCGCGTTCGTAAGCCTGCACCTTTCGGCAAGGGCGCGTTCGCGCATAATCAAGGTCGCCCGCACCATAGCCGACCTCGACTACTCGTCGGAAATTCAGCCAAAACACATACTCGAAGCCGCCTCTTACCGCAGTTTCGACGGCACAAACATATGAATTACACAAAAAGCGAGCTCGACGCGATAGTTTTAGACAGCTTCGACGAGCTGACATATAAAGTAAAACTGCACGTAACCGAAGGGTTCAGGTACTCAGCGCCCTGCAAAAAATACGCCGATTTTCTGATTAAAACGGTCGGCGAGGGCGTATATAATAAAATAAGGGACTTGTTTTATTCGCAAAAGTACCGCGGTGAAGTTCTTTCTTCCCTCGAAGAGAGGGGAATAGTCTGCGTTACTTACTTTTCAGAAGATTATCCCGAAAAACTGCGTGCAATTCCCGTGCCTCCGCTCGTGCTGTACTGCAAGGGCGATACGCGGCTGCTTGGCGAGCGTTCGTTCGGCGTGGTAGGTTCCCGCCGCACGCTGCCCAACGTTTTGAAGGCGTGCAGAAAGATAAGTTCACAACTTGCCGAAAAGTTTGCCCTGGTCACGGGTACGGCCGACGGCGCAGATACGGCCGCCGCCGAAGGCGCCTTAGAGAGCGGCAGACTGATTTTCGTGGCCGCGCAGGGGCTTGACCATATCTATCCCGCAGGCAGCGAAAGGCTGTATAAACTTGCGGCCGAAAAGGGACTGCTCCTTTCGGAACAGCGCCCGCAGGCTGCGGCAAGGGCATACCTCTTCCCCGTGCGCAACAGGCTTATAGCCGCGCTTTCAGAGGGAGTGCTCGTGGTTTCGGCAGGCGAAAAGAGCGGCGCCGCGATAACGGCGGAGTATGCCTTCGAATACGGCAAAGACGTGTTCTGTTTTCCCTATTCGCCGGGTGTTCCGTCGGGCGCGGGCTGCAACAGGCTGATTAAAAAAGGCGCATATCTCACAGAAAATATACTTGACATTTTCTCTGCGTTTGGTTTAGACTTTACTGCGCAAAACAAAGCGCCCCTCACCGAAAGGGAGCGGCAGGTGCTTGACGCGGTTATTTCTTTGGGCGAGGCCCATATCTCGCAGATAGCTTCCTCTCTTTCCTGTCAGACCTTCGAACTTCTTGCCGAGCTTTCGTCTTTGGAGGTGAAGGGGTTGGTGGCGCGCCTCGGCGGGAATAGATATTCTGCTTTGCAGTCTTAGCTCCGCCAGCCTTCATATAAGCGTCGCATTGCGGTGTCGCGCTTACGGCTTCGTTCAGTCACTTACCTCTAAGTAAGCTCTTTCACGACTTCCGCACGCTCCTTGCACTGCTCGCTTCTGTGAAGTCATTATGGGCGCTTAATTTGGTATAAGATTGCTCGCATCTCCAAGGGTTGATGGGCAGGAGTGTGGTAGGGCGTTCGCCTTGTCTTGCTTGCTTCTCTGAACCCGTGATGAACGGGTTGTGAGAGTAAGCCTCCCCTTGCTTAGGGGAGGGTAGGGAAGGGTAGAAAAAACTCGCATATCCAAGTGTTTATGGATTTTTAGAAAGTTTAAAATTTATTTTAAAATAAATAATGTGCGCAAGGCGAATTTAGTTCGCCGCTTACGCGCGACCCAATTTGTCGCGAAAGCGAGCTCACTGGAAGTGAATGGCGGCATTTCTATAATCGTGGGCGCTTAAATATGCCGCCAGAGAAACATAGTTTCTCAAAATCACGAAAATTTTCGCACTCGGCCAGGGCGAAAATTTTGTGAGAGGTTAAAAATAATTAACGTTTCAAGCAAGGTTTCCTTGCGCAGAAAGACCCAATTTGCGCATACCTGCGCCTGAGCAGGGTGAATTTGCGCAATTATATAATATGAGGGCGCTCAATATTGCGCAAAGAGGGGCTGGCCCCTAAAAATCACGGCAAAATATTTGCCCCGCGGCAAAGATTTTGCGTGAGAGGTTATATATGGATTTAATAATAGTAGAATCGCCTTCAAAGGCAAAAACAATTTCCAAATACTTAAAGGGCAAGTTCAAAGTGGACGCCTCGGGCGGGCACATACGCGACCTTCCCGAACGCACCCTCGGCGTAAAAATTACCGATAATTTCGAGCCGAAGTACGAAGAATCGCCCGGCAAAAAGGATATTATCGCCCGCCTCACCCAGGAGGCAAAGCGCGCGGGCAAAGTATACCTTGCAACCGACCCCGACCGCGAAGGCGAAGCCATAAGCTGGCACTTGCAGACCGTTTTAGGCCTCGACCCCGACGGCGAAAACAGGATAGAGTTCAACGAAATTTCCCCCAAAGCCGTGCAGAACGCCCTGCAACACCCCAGAAAGATTAACTATAACCTGGTTGACGCCCAGCAGGCGCGCAGGGTGCTGGACAGGCTTGTGGGCTACAAACTTTCGCCCCTTTTAAACAACCGGATTCAGAACGGCCTCTCTGCGGGCAGGGTGCAGTCTGTCGCCCTGCGTTTAATTGTTGACAGAGAGCGCGAAATCAAGGCGTTCGTGCCCGACGAGTATTGGAACCTCACCGCTCTTTTGCAGGACGAAGAGGGCAAGTATGCCCCCTTCAAAGCGGTGTGCCAGCTCAAAAAGAGCGGCAAGAGCATAGGCAAGGAGCAGGCGGAGGAGGCCGAGCGCAAGGTGCGCGCCGCGGGCTTTGCCATCACCAAGGTAAAGAGCGGCATAACAAAACAGCACGCCCCCGCGCCGTTTACCACCTCGTCGCTCCAACAGGACGCTTCAAATAAATACGGTATGTCCTCGCCCGAAACTATGCTGGTTGCTCAGCATCTCTACGAAGGTATGGACGTCGGCGGCGACCACATCGCGCTCATAACCTATATAAGGACGGACTCCGTCCGCGTTTCTGACGAGGCGCAGGCCAACGCTCTCGAATTCATAAAATCGACCTACGGCCCCGAATATGCGCCCGCGAAGCCCAACCGCTACGCAACTAAAAAGGGCGCGCAGGACGCGCACGAGGCTATCCGCCCCATAAACCTTTCAATCACCCCCGAAAGCGTAAAAAAATCGCTCGATAAAAAACACTACAACATATATAAGCTGGTGTACGACAGGTTCGTCGCCTCGCAGATGGCAGAGGCGCAGTACAACACTATGCAGATAGAGGCCGAAAGCGCGGGCTATACCTTCAAGGCGAGCGGCAAATCGCTGCTGTTTGCAGGCTTCACCGCGGCATATCTGCCGCCCAAGGATAAGGACGAGGACGAGGAGGCGGCAAAACTCCTTCCCCCGTTGCAGGAGGGCGACAGGCCTCAGCTCAAAGATTTTACCAAGGAACAGAAGTTCACCCGTCCGCCCCTCCGCTACACCGACGCCTCTCTCGTCAAGGCGATGGAGGAAAAGGGCATAGGCAGGCCCTCTACCTACGCAAGCATAATTTCCGTGCTCACAAGGCGCAGGTATGTGGAAAAGGACGGCAAATATATGGTGCCCACCGAGGTTGCGTATAAGATAACCGATATGCTCGTGCACTACTTCACCGACATAATGGACGTAGGCTTCACCGCGCGTATGGAGGACGACCTCGACAAGATAGAGGAAGGCGGCACCGACTGGCACAAGATAATAGCCGACTTCTACCCCGGCTTTGCCGAAAAGCTCAAAACCGCCTCGACCGACGGCGACGAACTCACCGACATTAAGTGCGAAAAGTGCGGGCACCCGATGATAAGGCGCACGGGCAAGTACGGCAAGTACCTCGCCTGCTCAAACTACCCCGCCTGCTCGAACATAATAAGCGAATCCGAACAGGAGGTGTCCTCCGTCCGCTGCCCCAAATGCGGAGCGAATATGGTGGTAAAGAGCGGAAAATACGGCAAATTCCTCGCCTGCCCCAATTACCCCGAATGTTCCTCGATACTTCCTATGGACGCCAAAGTTTCAGAGGAAAAGTGCAAGGAATGCGGCGGCGAAATGCTCATCAAAAAGGGCAGGTACGGGCAGTACCTCGAATGTGCAAAGTGCGGAGCAAAGCGCCCGCTGGGCGGCGAAGGTTCTGCGCGCGATGGAGAAAAGACGGAGGGTAAGTGCCCCGAGTGCGGCAAGCCTATGCGCAGAATGCGCTCCAAGACGGGCAAAATTTATTACGGCTGCACTGGCTATCCCGAGTGCAAATTTTTAAGCTGGGACGTCCCCACGGGCGATAAGTGCCCCAAGTGCGGCAAGGGCTACCTTGTAAAGCGCGGCGGCGAGATAAAATGTTCCGAAAAGTCGTGCGATTACTCCGCACCCCTGCCCGAAGAGGACAAAGAGGGCGAAGATGGCGCCTCAAACGGTTAAGGTAATAGGCGCGGGCCTTGCGGGCAGCGAGGCCGCCTGGCGGCTGGCGGAAGAGGGCTTTTTGGTGGAGTTGTACGACATAAAGCCCCGCGCCTTCACACCCGCGCACTCCAATCCCGATTTTGCCGAGCTGGTCTGCTCCAACTCGTTGAAGAGCGGCGACGTGTACGGCAACGCCTGCGGACTTCTTAAAGAGGAGATGCGTATTTTGGGCTCCCTCACGATGCAGGCGGCGCAGCATACTTCCGTTCCAGCTGGCGGCGCTCTCGCGGTGAACAGGGACGACTTTGCCCGCTTCATAACCCAAAAATTGCAGTCGCACAAGAACATAAAAATAATCTGTGAGGAGGCCGAAAAAATTCCCGAAGGCTGGTGCATAGTGGCAACGGGCCCGCTCACGGCAGGCGCCCTCGCAGAGGATATAAAGGGATTGGGCGGCGGACTTCACTTTTACGACGCCTCCGCGCCCATAGTTTCGGCCGACAGCATAGACAGGTCGCTCTCTTTCGAGGGCGGCAGGTACGGCAAGGGCGGCGACGACTACCTCAACTGCCCGATGAATAAAGAGGAGTATAAGGCATTTTATGCCGTGCTCGTCGGCGCAGAGCGTGCGCAGCTCCATTCCTTTGAAAAGAGGGAGATTTTCGAAGGCTGTATGCCGATAGAGGTGATGGCGGCGCGCGGGGAAGATACCCTGCGTTTCGGTCCGTTCAAGCCCGTGGGCCTGCGCGACAAGTCGGGCAACCCGAGCTACGCCGTGTTGCAGCTCAGGAAAGAAAACATCGAAGGCAGCGCCTACAACCTCGTCGGCTGTCAGACAAATTTAAAATTCGGCGAACAGAAGCGGGTATTTTCGCTCATTCCCGCCCTTAAAAACGCAGAATTCCTGCGCTACGGGGTAATGCACCGCAACACATATCTGAACTCGCCCGACTGCCTCAATGCAGACTTTTCGTTGAAGGCGGACGGCAGGGTATTTTTCGCGGGGCAGATAACGGGGGTGGAAGGCTACGTTGAATCTGCAATGGCGGGCATTCTTGCCGCCATACACCTTGCAAGAAAGGTAAGGGGACAGCAGCCCATTCTTCCGCCCGAAGGCACCGTGTGCGGCGCGCTCTCGCGCTATATCGCGGCGGAAAACAAGAACTTCCAGCCTATGAACGCAAATTTCGGGCTGCTCGGCGCGGCGCAGGCGGGCATACGCGACAAAAAGGAGCGCTATAAGTTCCTCGCCGAACGCGCCTTAAAATACATAAGGGAGTATAAACAGTCATTATGTCAATAGAATTTCACGCCACAACCATATGTGCCGTAAAAAAGGACGGCGTAACCGCAATCGCCGGCGACGGTCAGGTGACTATGGGCGAAAGCGTAATATTTAAGAACAGCGCAACCAAGGTGCGCAGAATTTACGGCGGCAAGGTGGTGCTGGGCTTTGCGGGCTCGGTATCCGACGCATTCTCTTTGAGCGAAAAGTTCGAGGGAATGCTCAACAAATTTTCGGGCAACTTAATGCGCTCTGCCGTAGAGCTCGCCGAACTCTGGCGCTCCGACAAGATGGTAAGAAAGTTAGAGGCGCTTATGATAGTCGCCGATAAAGATACTATGCTCATCGTATCGGGCACGGGCGAGGTAATCGAGCCCGACGGCGGCGTGTGCGCGATAGGTAGCGGCGGCAACTATGCCCTTGCGGCGGCGCGTGCCCTCATTCAGAACACAGATTATTCCGCCGAAGAGATTGCCACCAAGGCGCTCAAAATTGCCAGCGAAATTTGTGTATTTACCAACGACAATATTAAGTGCGAAGTGGTTTGACGGACGACGTGTTGGCTCCGTACGGCTTCATATAAGCTGCGCAATACTGTGTTGAACTTGCGTTTTGTCTTGGTCGTGTACCTCTTTGTACACTCCCTGCGGTCAAATCCGCGTTCGCCTTGTCTTGCTTGCTTCTATGAACCCGTGTTGGGCTGGTATGCGTCGCATTACGGTGTCGCGCTGCGGCAACCTTCCGTCATTTACGTCAAAGTAAACTCCGTCAGGTTTTCCTCGCGCTTCGTGTACTGCTCGCATCTCCAAGGGGTGATGAGCGGGAGTGGAGTAGGGCGTTCGCCTTGTCTTGCTTGCTTCTCTGAACCCGTATTGGCGGCGTAAGCCGCAACGTTGCGCGTCGCGCAACTCATCACGCGCGGCTTGCCGCGCTCATCACTTATCACGTTGCGAAGCAACTCATAACTGAAACTTTCTCTTTGTCATTTCGACCGAGCGAAAGCGAGTGGAGAAATCTCATAACATAACAAATGAGCTGAATTGCGGTTGAGATTTCTCGACTACGCTCGAAATGACAATTATTATAAAGTAATAATGTTTGCGCAAGCAGGGTTTCCATGCGCCAGCGCGACACAATTTGTCGCGCAAGCGAGCTCACCGGAAGTGAATGCCGCGCGAGACCTTAGTTTCTCAAATTCACGGAATTTTTCGCACTCGGCCAGGGCGAAAAATTTGTGAGGCAGTTTTATTTTTGAGGTAGTATCTATGAAAAATTATAAAAAGTATTCAAAACAGTATTTCCTTCCCCCCGAGCGGTGTATGGACTGGGCGGAAAAGGACGCAGTTGAAAGGGCGCCCGTATGGTGCTCGGTTGACCTGCGCGACGGCAACCAGAGCCTTATCGAGCCTATGTCGCTCGAAACCAAGGTGGAATTTTTCAAACTTCTGGTAGAAATCGGCTTCAAAGAGATAGAAGTCGGCTTCCCCGCCGCCTCCGAAACGGAATACGATTTTCTGCGCAAGCTGATAGAGGACGACCTCATTCCCGACGACGTCACTATTCAGGTTCTCACCCAGGCGCGCGAACACATCATACGCAAAACTTTCGATGCGGTGCGCGGCGCAAAGAATGTAATAGTGCACGTCTACAACTCAACTTCCGTCGCCCAGCGCGAGCAGGTATTCAAAAAGGATAAAGCGGCAATAAAAAAGATTGCCGTAGACGGCGCGCGCCTTTTAAAGGAGCTTGCCGAGCGCGACGGGGCTAAGTACCGCTTTGAATATTCCCCCGAATCATTCACGGGTACCGAACCCGAATACGCCCTGGAAGTGGTAAACGCCGTGCTGGACGTATGGCAGCCCACCGCCGACAGAAAGGCGGTAATCAACCTGCCCGCCACGGTCGAAAACGCTATGCCCCACGTATATGCCCGGCAGATAGAGTATATGCACAAGCATATGAAGTACCGCGAAAACACCGTGCTTTCCCTTCACCCTCACAACGACCGCGGCTGCGGCGTTGCGGCAGCGGAGATGGGCCTTTTGGCAGGCGCGGACAGAATAGAGGGCACCCTGTTCGGCAACGGCGAGCGCACGGGCAACGTAGACGTGGTCACGCTTGCTATGAATATGTTCTCGCAGGGCGTAGACCCCTGCCTCAACTTTGAAAATATGCCCTACATATGCTCGCTCTACCGCACCTTTACGGGAATGGCAATAAATCCCCGCCAGCCGTACGCGGGCGAACTGGTGTTTGCCGCCTTCTCCGGCTCGCATCAGGACGCGATTGCAAAGGGTATGGAATGGAGGGAGAAGAAGAACCTTGATATCTGGAACGTGCCCTACCTTCCGATAGACCCCCACGACGTTGGCAGGCAGTACGACGCCGACGTAATCAGAATAAATTCGCAGTCGGGCAAAGGCGGCGTGGGTTACATATTGCAGAAGAGCTACGGCATAAATATGCCCGCCCGAATGAAGGAAGTTATGGGCTATGCGGCCAAGGACGTGTCTGATAAACAGCACAAAGAGCTGCACCCCGACGAAATCTACAAGATTTTCTGCGAACACTTCCTCGAAAGGCGCCGCGCGTTCGACGTAATCGAGTGCCACTATAAGCAGACGGGCGGCATCACCGCCACGGTAACGGTGTTGAAAGACGCCAAGATGACCGACGTCACCGCCGAGGGCAACGGAAGGTTGAACGCCGTTTCAAACGCGTTGAAAAAATTCTTAGGCGTGGAGTATACGCTCACGGATTACGAAGAGCACGCCCTCACCCAGCGTTCAAGCTCCAAGGCTATTTCCTATGTAGGCATAGAGAGCGGCGGCAAATCATACTGGGGAGCGGGAGTGGACGAAGATATCATAACCTCCTCGGTGAAGGCATTGGTTTCTGCCATAAACAATATGCTTTCCTGACGGTATATAAGCGTCGCATAACATTGTCGCGTTTGCGGTTCTGCTCAGTCACTTACCTCAAAGTAAGCTCCTTCACAGCGTTCCGCACGCTCCTCGTTCTGCTTGCTTCTCTGCCGTCAGGTGCCGCTGAATACAGCAATAAGCGGCGCATAATATTGTCGCGTTTGCGGTTGTTTTGGACTCGCTGCGCCACAACGGTGCGCTGCGCGTAAAATATGCACAAATTTTTGTAAGTTGTGCGGCTGTAATAAAAACAGTTACAAAATATTTGACTTGCGCTCTGCGCCTGCTGTATAATAATTTCGGCGGCGGGGGAGTAAGTTCCCGCCGCACAAAAAAGTCATAAACAAAAAAGGAATAATATATGTATCCCGACCCTTTATTTACCATAGGCAATGTCAGCGTGTACGCCTACGGTCTGTGTATGGCGGTGGGCATCATTCTGTGCTTTGTGTTCCTTCTGTGGACGTTCTCTTATAAGAACTTCAACGAAGAATGTACAGACAAAATGTTGCTCCTCGGCGTCGTCGCAACGGGCATTGGCATACTCTTTGCTATGCTCTTCCAGTCACTCTATAACTACATCGATACAGGCAAGTTCACTTTCGGAAGTATGACCTTCATCGGCGGCCTCATCGGCGGTGTGGGCAGCTACCTCGCGTTCTATAACCTGTATGTATACGTAATTGCGCCGCGCACCAAAATAAAGTGGCTGCAAAACAATATGAACGCCAGCCTTACCGACGCGGTGCCCTTTATTCCCATCGGCATAACCATCGCGCACGCCTTCGGAAGATTGGGCTGCACGTTTGCGGGCTGTTGTTACGGTGCCGAGGCTGATTGGGGCATATATTTTGAAACAGCGGGAACAAAAGTAATTCCCACCCAGCTTTTTGAATGTATCTTCCTCGTGCTCCTCACGGTTGCTATGGCGGTTTTGTATTTCAAGTTCAAATTCAATCTCAACCTCAGCGTATACCTTATATCGTACGGCGTATGGCGTTTTGTTATCGAGTTTTTCCGCGACGACAACCGCGGCGGGTTTATCCCCGGGCTTACCCCCTCGCAGTTCTGGTGCATAATAATGATGCTCGCGGGAATAGGTTATATCTTCCTGTATAAATACGTTCTCAAAAACAAGATGAAGCACCCCGAACTTCAACCGCCCGTAAAGGAAAAGAAGGCAAAAAAGGCAGAAGAAACAAAAAAAAGTTCTCAGAGTACTACAAATGCGCTTAATTTAGTAATTTATATAGCTATTATTTTTGCTCTTATAATGATTGTGCTGACTATCGTCGGTGTATGTATCAATTGGGCTAACTTTTCTGGACAGTCAGGTGACGGGCTTATCGAAACGGGGGTTGAGGGTATTACACTCACACAGTTATTTGATTCATTCAGTAAGTTGGATGGAAAAATAGGTAGTGCGTTTAAGACTATGGCTTCGTTTGCCATACTCACAGTGATTTTTACTGCTGCAACAGCGGCGCTTGCCGGCATATGCAAATTTGTAAGGCAGAAACCTTTTAATTTTATTCTGTTTGTAATTTCCATAGTCTGTATAATATTCGGTATAGTGAGCATTATAAGTTCTTCCGCTCTTTGTGATATTATAAGCATCGATGCAGGTTCGCTTGCAAGCGGTACTTATACCCTTGCCGCAGGCGCTTGGCTGACAGCGATAGACGGTATTATTGCGGGAATAATGGGGCTGCTCGTTACAGTTATAATTTAAAAATATATTTTATATGTGCCGCAGGCGCGTTTTAAATGCGCCTGCGGTTTTTTTGTTCTATAAAAATTTTGAATAAACAATTTTTGCTTTCACATACTTTTTATGTAAAAATTTTTATTTTTAAGGAGATGTTATGAAAGCAACGGGAATTGTACGCAGAATAGACGAGCTGGGCAGGGTGGTCATACCCAAGGAGATACGCAGCACTCTCAGGTTGAAGTCGGGCGACCCGCTCGAAATTTTCACCGAGCGCGACGAGCTTATGCTCAAAAAGTATTCGCCCATAGCCTCGCTCGAAAAGTTTTCAGAAGGCACTGCAAAGAGCCTCAACGACCTGTCCGGTCATCTTGCCGTCATCTGCGACACCGACGAAGTGCTCTATGCCGCGGGCACGGGCAAGCGCGAACTGTTCGGCAAAAGCCTGTCTGCCGCGATGGATAAAATTCTGGCTGGCAGGCGCGCATACCTTGCCAATCTTGCGGAAGGGGGCGACATAGTTCCCATAACCGAAGGCGGCGCGGGCTCGGTCACGGCACAGATTATCGTGCCCATAGTGTCGGGCGGCGACTGCCTTGGCGCCGTCGCGCTCATATCCACCGAACAGGGAGCAAAAATCGAAGCGGGCGCGGCAAAACTCGCCCAGCTTTCGGCTACAATCTTAGCTTCGCAGTTCGAAAGTTAAATTTCGTTGCAGCGTTTTTTTTTGAATAAACAAACGGCGCGCGGCTTTGCCTGCGCGCTTTTAGGGTAATGGTTGGTTTGGGCATATATGCGCGTCAATTGTAAATCAGGGAATATAATGTCAAAGTTAATAAAAAGGTTTTTCGGCAGGCAGTCGTTCGTTGCGGGCGCGCTCATTATATCTGCGGGCGGCTTCATTTCAAAAATACTTGGCGCGCTCTACCGCATACCGCTCACCAACATTCTCGGCGGCGAGGGAATGGGGATATACCAGATGGTGTATCCCCTGTATTGCATACTTTTAACCGTGTCCGCCTCTGGCATACCCGCGGGCATAGCCAGGCTTATTGCTTCGGGGCGCGCGCCCGGGGCGGAAAAGTCGGCTTTTAAACTGTACGGCTTCATAGGTGTGCTCGGCACAATCGCTATGTACCTGCTTGCGCGGCCGCTCGCCTCTGCCCAGGGCGAACCTGCGGTCGGGCTATGCTGTAAACTACTTGCGCCCGCCGTGTTCTTCGTCGCCGTCCTGTCTGTGGTGCGCGGCTACTTTCAGGGCAGGCACAATATGATTCCCACCGCGTTCACCGAAGTGTGCGAACAGCTTTTAAAGGTGCTCGCGGGCGTGGCGTTTGCCTGGCAGTTCCGCGGCAATATGCCGCTCGCCGTGGCCTCTACGCTGTTTGCCGTAACCCTGTCAGAGGGTTTTTCCGCTCTGTTCGCCGTAATGCTTTACAGGGGCGAAGGCACCCGCCGCCCACTGTTTCCCGAAAGGAGCGCGGGTTACGGAGCAATACTGCGCTATACCGTTCCCATAACCTTTACGGCGATAGCTATGCCCGTTTCGCAGCTTGCCGAAAGCATAGTCGCCGTCAACCTTCTGCGGTCTGCGGGGCTGGAAGCAACCGCGCTCTACGGCATATTTTCGGGCTGCGCCGTCACCATAATCAACCTGCCCGTATCGGTAACTTACGGCTTCGCCGCGGCAAGCGTACCCAAAATAGCGCCGCTCGCCTCGTCGGGCGACGTTCAATCTGCCCGCGCCGCCGCCTTGAAGGCAATTTTAATAACTCTCGGCGTGGCAATTCCCTTTTCGATAGCGCTCTACGTGTTCGCTCCGCTCGCCGCAGATATAATCTTCCGTTCGTTCACCGCCGAACAGAACGCGCTTTTGGTGCGGCTGGTGCGCATAATGTCAATAAACGCCGTAACTCTCTCGGTCACGCAGACGGCCTCGGCCTGTCTTACGGCGCTCGGCACACCCGTAAGGGCCACCGCAGTGCAGTGGGTAACCTGCGCCCTGCGCGTGGGACTTGCGGCCCTCTTCATCAGCCGCGGATTTTCGGTAGAGGGCGTGGCAATCGCCTCGAATATCGCATATTTTGTTGCGGCAGCCGTCAATTTATGGTATACTGTAAGGCACAAGCAAAAAACAAAAAGGTGCTCACGATGAAAAAAATATTCGCTGTTTTGGCGGCGGCCGTTATTCCCGCTTTATCGTGCATTTTCGGTTGTGCTGTCAACACTCCGCGTGATTTTGTAAATATTATGCGCGGCCAGTGCATAAGCGAACTCGGGGTAGACGTATCTGCGGGCGAAGTTCTCGGCTGGTACTATGATTACGGCTTTTTTGGCGACGGCAAAGCCTATATGAAGGTGTCGTTTACGGAAGGTGGGCTCGAAGGAGATGCGTTCGGCGGGGATTGGTTGTCCTTTCCCGCGGATTACACAACATCTATGCTTTTGTACGGTTCGGAAAACCGCGGTGCCTATGTGAAGGACGAGAACGGCGAACTGTTGGTTCCGCAGATATATGAAGGTTTGTATAAGCTCGTGGACAGGCAGCCGGAAGATTATCGCGACGAACCGCTGCTTGAAAGAGCGTCTAAAAATTTTACGCTCGGCGTTTATGATAAAGGGCAGGATATCTTATATTTCTACCGCTACAACAGCTGAAACGGTATGTTTCGGGTTCAGGCATCGACGGTATTAGGTCGTTGAAAATAATTACATCAGGGGACTGTTATGAAAATTACTCTTATAGGGCTTGGCGTCGAAGAGGGCGACCTCAGCGCAAACGCGTTGAAGGCGCTCGGCGGCGCTTCAAAAATCTTTGCAAGAACGGCGCTCGCGCCCTCTTTCAAGTCGGTCGAAGGTTTTGCCGTACAGCCGCTCGACGACGTGTTCGCCACGTGCCGAAACTTCGACACACTCAACAAAAAGCTGGCGTCAATCGTGTTGAAGGCGGCAAAGGAGAGCGACGTTGCCTACCTCGTGGACGGCGCCGTCAGCGAGGACAATGCCTGCAAAATAATACTTGCAAGGCACAAGGATACCGCCGTATACGAGGGCGTTTCCAAGGCCGCCCGCGCCGTATCGCTCGCCCGCATAAAGTCAACGCAGTATACGGGCGTTTCGGCATACGACATAAAAAATCTAAAAAGCTGTCCCGCCGCGGCTGTGTACGATATAGACTGCGACTACGTTGCAGGCGAAGTAAAAATAAAGCTCACCGACCTGTTCGGCGAAGAGACTTTGTGCTCCTTCATCCGCGGCGGCAAGGTAAAAAGAATTAAGGTATACGAAATCGACAGGCAGAAAGATTACGATATGTCGTGCGCCGTAGCCATAGAGGAGGCCGATTTTTTACATAAAGACAGGTACGACTATGCCGACCTGTTGCAGTTGGTGCGCCTTTTGCGCGCGCCCGGCGGCTGCCCGTGGGACAGGGTTCAGACCAACGCCACTATAAAGCAGAATATGATTGAAGAGGCGTACGAGCTGGTTGACGCCGTAAACAAGAACGACGACGATATGATAGAGGAAGAGACTGGCGACGTGCTTTTGCAGGCGGCCTTCCACACCGTGCTCAAAGAGGAGCAGTCGGCGTTCACTTCGGCAGACGTAATCACCCGCGTCGTCAAAAAACTTATATTCCGCCATTCGCACATCTTCGGCAAGGATAAGGCCGCCGACGAAGAGGCCGCCCTCAGCGTATGGGAAAAGAACAAGAAGGAAGAAAAGCACCAGACTACCTTTACCGAAAGCCTTCTCGCCGTACCCACGAACTTCCCCGCGTGTATGCGCGCGCAGAAGGTGGGCAAGCGCGCCGCAAAGTGCGGTATGGACTTTTTATCGTCAATCTCCGCTTCGGAAAAGCTGGGCGAAGAGGTGGGCGAGCTTTTGCAGGCTCTGCAAAACGGGGATAAGGATGGTATTTTTGAGGAGGCGGGCGACGTGCTTTTGTCTGCCGTAAACACCTGCCGCCTTGCGGGTGTTGA
This sequence comes from uncultured Eubacteriales bacterium, assembly GCA_900549005.1. Classification (GTDB taxonomy): domain Bacteria; phylum Bacillota; class Clostridia; order Christensenellales; family Borkfalkiaceae; genus Coproplasma; species Coproplasma stercorigallinarum. The sequence goes on from URMT01000028.1 coordinate 14,613, forward strand.
CTGCGAAGAGGCGCTTGCCGCCGCAACCGATAAGTTCATCGACCGCTTCAAGGCGTTCGAAGAGCTTGCAACCAAAGACGGCAAAGAGCTCACCGATATGTGCGACGCCGAATACGACTACTATTGGTTTTTAGCAAAAAATGCAGTTAAAAAAGATTGACATAGGCGGCCTCGTCACGCCCAACAACGTATTTTTAGCCCCGCTTGCGGGCTACACCAACGCCGTTTTCAGGGAAATGTGTTTCAACCTGGGCGCGGGCTTAACCTTTACAGAGATGGTCAGCGCAAAGGGGCTGTGCTACAACAGCCGCAACACGCGCGAACTTCTTTACATAACTCCCTCTTACGGCGGCATAAGGGCGGTCCAGCTGTTCGGCTCCGACCCCGAATATATGAAGAGGGCGGCCGAGAGCGAGGATATCGCCCCGTTCGACCTCATCGATATAAATATGGGCTGTCCCGTGCCCAAAATTTACAACAACGGCGAAGGCAGCGCGCTGTTAAACGACTTCGCCCGTGCACGCGGCATAATAGAGGCGTGTAAAGAGGGCGGCAAGCGCGTTTCGGTAAAGTTCCGCATAGGCGTATCTGCGGGCAAGTTGGTTTCTTCCGACTTTGCAAAGCTGTGCGAAGACGGCGGCGCTGATATGATAACTGTGCACGGCCGCACGCGCGACAAGATATACTCAGGCAAAGTAAACTTTGCACAAATCGCCGCGGCAAAGGCGGCGGTAAAAATTCCCGTCATCGCCAACGGCGGAGTGTTTTCAGAAGCGGACGCAGACGAGCTGATAAGCGAAACGGGCGCCGACGGCATAATGGTTGCGCGCGGCGCAATGTACGCTCCGTGGATATTTGCCGAACTTACGGGGAAAGCGGTGCCAGACAGGCGCACTCTTATTTTATGGCAGCTTGAAGAAACTCAAAAATTGTTCGGCGAACGGTTCGCCCTCGTATTTATGCGCAAAATGGCGGCGTTCTACACCAAGGGCAAGCGCTCGTCGTCGGCCCTGCGCGAAAGGCTTTTCACGTGCGACAGCACCCAAAAACTGCGCGCTATGATAGCCGATATCGAGTTCTGAACAATGCCAACTTATATTGTCACATTTTAAGGCATTAAAATTTAAAAGCGGTATTATTTCATTTAAACTTTTCTGCGGGCGGCGCTATACAGTGCCGCCCGCAGAATTTTTATATTGCCGTAAACAGCGCATCGGGCAAGGGCGCATTTCGCATAAAAGTATATATTGCGTCACAAACGCCCAAAAAACTTGTGGTTTTCCGCCCTATACTTTCGGTATGCAGGTTTACGTAGAGCTTGCGCTCGCCGAGAACTTCTGTATGGATTTCACCTTGCTCGCCTGCGCCAAGTTCATAACAAAAAACAGGTGTTCCTACGCGCGGATAGCCGTCACATCCGCCCTCGGCGCGTGCTTTGCCGTGGTCTATCCGCTCTTCGGCCTCTCAGGCGCGTGGGCGGTGGCGGTAAAGGTACTCTCGGGCATCGCAATCGCGGCGGCAGGCGGCAGGCACGGCTCGTTTATGGGCTTTTTGAAGTATGCGGCCGCGTTCCTCGCCCTGTCTTTTCTGCTGGGCGGCGCCCTTATTGCAATCTTTTCGCTCGCGAGGGTGGAGTATTCGCAGGGCGGCGGCTACATTCTCTCGTCGGTGCCCGTAGGCATACCGCTGTTCTTCGCCCTCGCGCTGGTGCTCGTATGCAAAAGGCTTGCGCGCTCGTTCGCGGCAAGGCACACGCGCGCTTCGGTGCGCTGCGTAATCTACTGCGGCGGCAAAAAGGTGGAGCAGCAGGGCTTTTTCGACAGCGGCAACCGCGTCTATTTCCACGGCGCGCCCGTAAGCGTAATTTCGTCCGCCGCGGCCGGCTACATAGTCGACAGCGACAGCATTAAAGACAGCGTAAGCGTTCACACGGTGGCAGGCAGCAAAAAGATGAAAATTTTTACCGCGGACAAAATCGAGATATATAACGGCGAAAAGCTGCATACAATAAATTGCGTGAAAATAGGGATAAGCCCCAACGGCATAAGCCGCGCCGTGCTTCATCCCGACCTTATGGCCTGAATTTTTTATAAGCGGTTTTATAAGGGTAACGCCGCCGCGCAGCGTGCCGCGGCGCGGCGGCGTACTTTAAAACACCCGCGCGCATACAGGAGGTCAACTATGTTCGAAAAGTTAAAAAGGCTGCTTTCCCTCTTCTTCAAGGGCAATTCGCTCGACTACATCTGCGGCAGCGAGGCGCTTCCCCTGCCTTTTTCGCAGGAGGAGGAGAGCGACAAAATTTCCCGCCTTGAAAGCGGCGACGAAAAGGCAAAGGCTGCGCTTGTGGAGCACAACCTGCGCCTCGTCGTATACATCGCCAAAAAGTTCGAAGGTTCGGGCATAGACGGCGACGACCTGGTATCCGTGGGCACGATTGGCCTTATCAAAGCCATAAATTCCTTCCGCTCGGATAAGAACATAAAGCTCGCAACGTACGCTTCGCGCTGTATAGAAAACGAAATACTTATGTACCTTCGCCGTATGTCGCGCGTACGGCAGGAGGTCTCGTTCGA
>URMT01000029.1 GCA_900549005.1 uncultured Eubacteriales bacterium
CACGCAAAATTTGCGTGCCCGCCTCGGTATTTAATAAATTTATTTTTTGCAAATTGGCTATTTTATTCTGCCCGCTTATCTGAGCGCGGCTCCGAGTTTGAATTTCAGATTGGAGAGAATCTTCTTTACGAATCCGTCGATTTTTTCTCCGCTGAACGCCTCGTCCTTGGGGGTAAACGTTACGCTGAAAGCCATACTCTTCTTGCCGCTCTCTATCTGGTTGCCGATATATACGTCGAACAGTTTTACTTCGGTCACGTACTTGCACGCCGAGAAAATTTCTTTTTCAATCTGCCCGCAGGTAACGTTGCCGTCAACGATGAGCGCCAGGTCGCGCTGTGCCTCTGCAAACTTGGGCAGAGGGGAGTATTTGAAGGGCTTTGCGTGTGCCTGTAAAAGTTCGTAATCGAGCTCTGCAATGACCATAGGCCTTTCGGCGGCTATGTTTTCGAGCACCGCGGGGTCTACGCTGCCTATATAGCCCACCTTTTCGCCGTCGCACAGAATGTCCGCCGTTATGCCGGGGTGCAAGTAGGGTCTTTCGCCGCTTACGTATTCAAACTTCACGTTCAGGCTGTCGGCAATATTTTCGGTTATGCCTTTCAGGTCAAAGAAGTTCGCGCTTCCCCACATACCTATGCACAGCCTCAACTTCTCTTCGGGGAAGTCTGAAAGTGGCAGCTCTTTGGGGATATATACCTTTGCCAGCTCAAACGCGCCGCCTTCGTAGTTGCCGCGCTTCAAGTTCCTCAGCATCACGTTCACCATCGAGGGTGCGAGGAAGGTGCGCATTACAGAAAGTTCTTCGCTTATCGGGTTGAGTATTTTAATGCACTTTCTTTCTGCCGCGTCCTCGGGTATACGGAGCATATCCATATCCTTTTCGGAGTAGAACGAGTAGTTCGATACCTCGTACAGCCCCTCTGAAACGAGCAGCGCCTTCATTCTGTTCACTGCGCGCTGGCTTTCGTTGTAGCCGCCGTTGGTGATTTTGCCTGTGGGCATAAACGTGCCGTGGATGTGGTCGTAGCCGTACATTCTTATAATCTCTTCGGCGATGTCGGGGTAGGCGAATATATCGTCGCGGTAGCGGGGGAGCGTTAGTTCAAGTTCGTTTCCGCTCCTTTTTACGCCGAAATTCAGCCTTTTAAGTATGTCTTCCATATCTTCGACGGGCACCTCTATGCCGAGGAGCGCGTCAATCTTTTCGGGGCTGACTGTCATCGTCTTTACTTTTGTATCGGAATACTCCGTGGCGACGTCGGCGCACACGTCAGTCACCGTGCCGCAGCCGAGCTGCTCAATGAGGTGAAGGGCGCGCTTCATTGCGCGTTCGGTAGTGTATTCGTTGGTGCCCTTTTCGAATATGGCGGAGGAGTCTGAGTGCTGGCCCAAAGAGCGCGAAGTTCTTCTAACGCTGTCGCGCGCGAATTTGGCCGCTTCGAACAGTACTTCTTTTGTGCCGTCCTTGATTTCGGTATTCAGCCCGCCCATTATTCCCGCAAGCGCGGCGGGCTTGCTTCCGTCGCAGATTACAAGGTTTTCGTGGTTTAAAGTAAATTCCTTGTCGTCCAGCGTCACAATCTTTTCGCCGTCGAAAGCGCGCCTTACAACAATCTCCCTTCCCTCGATGGTATCGAGGTCGAACGCGTGCATAGGCTGTCCCATTTCAAGCAGAACGAAGTTGGTTATGTCAACCACGTTGCTTATAGAGCGCAGTCCGCACAGCGCCAGCCTTCTTTTCAGCCAGAGGGGCGAGGGGCCTATCTTTATGTCCTTTACGTAGTGCGCTATATACCTCGGGCACAGCTCGGGCGCGGTTATTGTTACTTTTACCTTTCTGCCGTCCTTTACGGGTGTAAAGGAGTAATCGGGCTCTTTAAGGGGCTTTTTAAGCACGGCGGCAATTTCGCGGGCTATGCCAAGTATGCTCTGGCAGTCGGGCCTGTTCGCAGTAATGCTTATATCGAAGATGTAGTCGTCAAGCCCGAGTATGGGTTTTACGTCGTCGCCGTTTTTGCACGACGAGGGGAGGATAAGCAGTCCGTTGTAGTCTGCGCCCTCGAACATATCGCCGTTTACGCCCAGTTCTGTGCCCGAGCACAGCATACCGTAAGATTCCACGCCGCGCAGTTTGCCCTTCTTTATTGTCATCACGCCCTCAATCGTCACGTGGTCCTTTGCCGTGGCGTAAACGGTTGCGCCCTCCAATGCGACGGGCGCCTTTATGCCCTTTTTAACGTTGTCGGCTCCGCAACAAATCTGGAACACGCCCTTTTCGCCGCAGTCAACCTTGCAAACGTGCAGGTGCGTGCCCTCAATCGGCTCGCACTCTGTAACTTCGCCTACGTAGACGCCAGAAATATCCTTGCCCACTTCGTATAATTCTTCAACTTCGAATCCGCACGAAAACAGCTTGTTTTGCAGTTCCTGTGCGGATACGTCTATATCAACATAATCTTTAAGCCAGCTCAAAGGTGCTTTCATATGCCGCCCTCCTTATGCCCTGAACTGCTTTGAAAAGCGCACGTCGCCTTCGAACAGCAGTTTCATATTGTTAATTCCGTATTTGAGCATTGCAATGCGCTCTATGCCCATTCCGAACGCAAAGCCCGTGTATTCGTCGGGGTCGATGCCGCAGTTTTCAAGCACGGCCCTGTTTACCATTCCCGCGCCCAGAACTTCTATCCAGCCCGTGCCCTTGCACAGCTTGCAGCCCTTGCCGCCGCATTCAAAGCAACTTACGTCAACTTCAACCGAAGGCTCGGTGAAGGGGAAGTAAGAGGGGCGCAGCCTGGTCTTTACGCCGCTTCCGAATACCTTTTTTGCAAACTCGTCCAACATTCCTTTGAGGTCGCACAGCGTAATTCCCTTGTCCACAACAAGTCCTTCCATCTGCGAGAACATAGGCGAGTGGGTTGCGTCGTCGTCGGGGCGGTATACCTTGCCGGGCGAAAGAATTTTTATGGGCGGCTTTTTGCTCTCCATAACGTGAACCTGCCCCGCCGATGTCTGCGTGCGCAGAAGGTAGTCGGCGCCGAGGTAGAAGGTGTCCTGCATATCGCGCGCGGGGTGGTCTTTGGGAGTGTTGAGCGCCGTGAAATTATAGTAATCGGTCTCTATCTCGCGGCCCTCGTATATTTCAAACCCCATACCCGCAAAAACCGAAACAAGCTCGTCTATTATAAGCGTGTCGGGGTGGTAGGCGCCCTTTTTGCGCTGACGCCCCGGCAGGGTGACGTCTATCTTTTCTTTTTCGTATCTTGCGCCCATTTCGGCCGCCTTTACGGCGCTTTCAAATTCGTCGAAGCGGCTTTCGGCCCATTCGCGCAAGGCGTTTATAACCTTGCCCATTGCGGGGCGCTCTTCGGGCGGTATCTCCCTGAGTTTTTTCATAAGCGAAGATATTTCACCCGACTTGCCCAAAAACTTCATCTTAATCTCGCGCAGAGTGGCGCTGGACTTGATGTCTTTTACGGCTTCGTCGATTTTTGCTTTGATTTCATCGATTTCGCGCATATTATCCATACACATTTCTCCTGCAAAAATTTATAAAAAAAACGCCCCGTGCAAAAGCACAGGGCGAAAGATTTACCTTATCGCGGTACCACCTGATTTCGCGGCTTAAAAAAGCCGCCTTATTCAAAGTCCCTTTACGCGGGAGCGCACGGGGCGGACTACTCTTTTCATTTTGCCCGTCCGGCTCGCGGGTGAATACCGCCTGCCTCCCGATGAAGAACCTTTCAGCCGTTTTCGGATTCTTCTCTCTGAAAGGGGATAGTTGCACGCGTCTGTCCCGGTCACAGCCTTTATTCCGCAGGGTTGCGGAACTGCCATATGTCTGTTTTCAATTATATTGCCGCGCGCATTTTTTGTCAACCGTTTTGCGCGGGCTGTTTTTTTGCTGTTTTTACTGTCTGTAAATGTTTCCGCCGTAGCAGTCCATTGCAACCACCGCGGGGAAGTTTGTTACTTCCAGGCGGTAAACGGCCTCAGAGAGCAAATCTTCAAATGCAATGCACTCGCTCTTTTTTATGGCGTTGCCGTACAGTGCGCCCGCGCCGCCTATTGCCGCAAAATATACGGCCGTGTTGCGCTCCAACGCATCGGCAACCTCTTTGCACATCTCGCCCTTGCCAATCATTCCGCCAAGTCCCAAATCGAGCAGCGTCGGCGCATACGCGTCCATACGCGCAGAGGTGGTAGGTCCGCAGCTGCCCGAAGCCATTCCGGGCTTTGCGGGACAGGGGCCTGCGTAGTAAATTATTGCGTCTTTAATTTCAAATGGCAGGGGAGTGCCCGCCTCTATGTATTCCTTAATGCGCTTGTGCGCACAGTCGCGGGCGGTTAAAATTACTCCCGAAATGCTCACGCTGTCGCTTGCGTGCAGGCTTTTTACCTGTTCCTTCGTGAGGGGGAGGGTGAGTTCTTTCATTTTGCTCTCCTTTTTCTGATTTCAGTAAACAGTCGCCCGAAAGCGCGACGCCGCATTTCGGGATGAATGTTTGCTAAATAGTCTCTTTGACGCAGCGCACGCAGTGGCACTGAATATTTACCGCCACTGGCAGTCCCGCAATGTGGGTGGGCGCCCATTCGCAGCTCACGCCGAGCGCGGTCGTCTTGCCGTGGAAGCCCTGGCAGCCTATATCAAGCTCGTTTATCCTTTTCAGGGCCTCGCGCTCTATCTCTGCAATGTCCTCTCTGTCGCTGTGGGTGCCTATGTCGCGGGTGAGCGCCTTTTTTGCAAGGTAGGCGCAGCCGTCAAAAGTGCCGCCTATTCCCACACCCACGTATACGGGAGGGCAGGGGCGCGAACCTGCATTTTTTACCGTGGCGACGATGGCGTCCGTAATTCCCTCAACGCCCTGCGCGGGTTTGAGCATATACAGCGCCGACATATTCTCGCTGCCGAAGCCCTTGGGCATAAAGGTGAGCTTGACCTTATCGCCCGCAACAATTTCGGTGTGCAGGGCGGCGGGGGTGTTGTCGCCCGTGTTCTTGCGCGTAATGGGGTCGCATACCGATTTGCGGAAATATCCGTCGGCATAAGCGCGCCTCACGCCGTCGTTTACGGCCTCGTATATTGGTTTGCCCGTAAGGCAGACCTCGCTTCCTATTTCCAGAATGACGACGGCCATTCCCGTATCCTGGCAGACGGGCATACCCATCTCTTTGGCAACTTCGCTGTTTTTTATAAGCTCGCCGAGGGCGAACTTTGCCGCGCCTTCGCGTTCGCTTTCGTATGCCGAACATAGCGCCGTCTTGCACGAGGAAGTCAGGTTTACCCCCGCGTGCAGAGCGGCTTTGTATACTGCGTTTTCAATCAGAACTGTGTCTAAATTTCTCATAAGTGATACCTTTACTCCGATTATTTTAATACTTTTTCAAATAAAAGTAAAACAAATAATTTACTTAAAGCGCATTTTAAGTTATAATCGGGTTATGGAACAGACATTGAACGGAAGGGGTAGCCTGACGGGCGGCATTACTTTCAGCGTGACGGTCGCCGTTTACGTGTTTTTCAGCCTGATATTTTCGGTTATAGTCGTCGCCGCAGGGCTTGATTCTTCTTCCGACGTATACATCTATATAAATTATCTGGTTGCTCCCGCGGCGGTGGCGGTGAGTGTGCCCGTCGTTTCAAAATTCAGGCGCGTGCCGCTTAAAACTCTTCTGCCGCTCGGTTTTCAAAGCGGGAAGTCTGCCGCAAAATATTTCGCCGCGGCCGTGCTGCTCGCCTTCGGATTGTTGTTTTCGTTAAGCTGGCTCAACATCGGCTTCGAGCGGCTTTTAAGGCTGTTAGGTTACGAAGGCACCGTAAGTTATTTCCCCGACCTTTCGGGCGGCAAGGTTGTCGCAGCGCTTCTGGTTATGGCGGTGATGCCTGCGCTCTTCGAGGAGATATTGTTTCGCGGCGCGGTGCTTCAAAATATAAGGGAGGAGGCGGGCGAACTCAACTCGATATTCCTGTGCGGAATGTGTTTTGCCCTCTTCCACGCAAGCGCGTTGCAGACCTTTTACCAGTTCATATGCGGCTGTGCCTTTGCGCTCCTTGCAATACGCGCTCGTTCGCTTTTTCCGTGCGTGCTGGCGCACTTTCTGAACAATGCCGTGATAGTAGTGATGCAGGCGTGCGGGCTGAACACCTCGGGCACGCTGTTCGATATGCTCCCCTTGTGGGCGGCAATACTCGTCACCGTGCTTTCGGCGCTCTCTCTTATCGGCGGCGCGCTCATTCTTGTATGCGACAAAACTCCGCTTAAAAAACCCGTCAAAGGCGGAATTAAAAAATTCTTTTTATCCGCTTCCGTCGGCATCGCCGTGCTCGCCGTGCTGTGGATAGTCGGTCTGTTTTCGTGAGGCTGTAATGCAGAAGGTAAACGTAGTCTGCGTGGGCAAAATCAAAGAGAGCTTTTTCCGCGAGGCGGTTGCAGAGTACGCAAAGCGCCTTTCGCGCTTCGTCGCGTTCAGCGTGCGCGAAATTGCCGAGGGGAAGAGCTTGGAGGCCGAAGCTGACGACATTCTCCGCGCGGCAAAGGGATATATAATCGCGCTGTGCGTAGAGGGAAGAAAATTTTCCAGCGAGGCGCTCGCCGCCGAACTTAAAAGGCAGTACGACAGGGGCGCGGAGGTCACTTTTATAATAGGTTCGTCGTGCGGGCTTGCGCAGAGGGTGAAGGACGCAGCCGACATTCGTTTATCCTTTTCGGATATGACCTTCCCGCACCAGCTTATGCGCGTTGTGCTGTGCGAGCAGATTTACCGCGCATATATGATAAATTCGGGCAGCGAATACCACAAATAGAGGCAGGCTTTGTGCAGACGGTCTCAATCGGTCTGCCAAAGATAGCCGTGAGGCAGAATATACTTGTCCGCCCGCGAATACCTTATTTGTGTGATATATGAAGAAGTAAAAAATTTTTATTTGAAGTACCGCGGCAAAAAGTGCGTGATAGGCTACTCATTCAAGGGCCGCGCAATCTTTGCAATGCACGTGGGCAGTTTTACGGGCAGGCAGTTTATGGCGGCCTACGCCTTTCACGGCAGGGAGTGGATAACCGCCCGCCTTGCTCTCAGGCACATACGCACGGGCGTGGCCCGCGGCAGGGGCGGCTGGATAATTCCGCTCGTCAACCCCGACGGCGCCGTGATTTCGCAGACCGTTTCTCCGCTGTGGAAGGCCAACGCGAGGGGAGTGGATTTGAACTGCAATTTCGACGCGCTGTGGGGCACGGGCAGGCTGAACACCCGTACGCGCGGCGCAGAAAACTGCACGGGCGACTTTCCCTTTTCCGAGCCCGAAAGCAAGGCGCTTGCCGATTTCACGTTAAAGGTAATGCCGCACGCGGCGCTCGCCTTCCACACCAAGGGCGAAGAAATTTATTGGGAGTTCGACGGCGCGGGCTTCATTATGGGTGCGCGCGTGCTTGCGCGCTCCACGGGGTATACCCCCAAAATCATATCGGGCTCTGCGGGCGGATACAAGGACTGGTGCTTAAAAAGGCTCAAAATTCCCGCCTATACCATAGAGTGCGGCAGCGACAGGCTTGCGCACCCTATAACGCAGCTGCGCTGCCTTAAAAAGTGTTACAGAATTTTATACGATTTTACGTTGCTATATGGATAAAAAATTTATGAAGAGCGCATTGAAGTGCGCAAAAAAGGCGTACGAAGAGGGCGAAGTCCCCATCGGCGCGGTCGTCGTCTGCGACGGCAAAATAATAGGCAGGGGACACAACAGGCGCACGGGCAGGCAGATTGCCACCGCCCACGCCGAAATTGAGGCGATAGAAAAGGCCTGCCGCAAACTGCACAGCTGGCGGCTGCCAGACTGTGAAATTTACGTCACGCTTGAACCGTGCCCTATGTGTATGGGCGCCATTTTAAACGCACGCATAAAAAAAGTTTACTTCGGCGCGTACGAGGCGAAGGGCCGTTCGCTTACGGATGTAATTGCGAGTTCGGGCGTCCTCAACCACAAGGCCGAAGTCTGCGGCGGGGGGATGGAAGAGGAGTGCGCGGCAATACTTTCGGGCTTTTTCAGCGAAATGCGCGAACGCACAAAAAAAACTGAAAGCTGAATTTATACCGCGCAGAATTGCCGCAAATTGCCTTAAAAGCCTGATTGCTTCGCTTAAAAGCCGCGCGGCGGCCCGGGCGTAATTTTAAATAATGTGTAACTTACTTGTAACAAACAGGTAAAAAAATATTTAATAACTGCCGCCATTAAGGTTGACAACGCGGGCGGCACAATATAAAATATCTATGCTTGGCGCCGCAGGTTTGCGCGCGCCGGGTGCGCCGCTTGTCTTACGGGGGAATGTGCGGCGGACGGCGTATAGGTTTAAAACAATTTAATAGCAAAAGAATGAACGCGTATCCGCGGGAAAGCGGACGCTTCAAATACAAAAGCATTCCGGAGGCATATCCCCAATGATAAATCACGGCAGCGAGATTAAGATTTTTTCTGGCAATTCCAACAGACCGCTTGCTCAGGCAATCGCTTCTAAGCTCAACACGTCCTTAGGCGATATGGAACTCACCCACTTTTCCGACGGCGAAATTTACGTCCGCTACGAAGAGACGGTGAGGGGCAAAGACGTATTCCTCGTTCAGTCCACAAGCGCGCCCGTAAACACCAATCTTATGGAACTTCTCATAATGATTGACGCGGCCAAGCGTGCAAGCGCAGGCAGAATCACCGCCGTTATTCCCTATTTCGGCTACGCCCGTCAGGACAGGAAGGCGCGCTCGCGCGAACCTATCACGGCTAAGCTCGTTGCCAACCTCATCACGTCGGCAGGCGCAGACAGGGTTCTTACTATGGACCTTCACTGTATGCAGATTCAGGGCTTCTTCGATATTCCTCTCGATAATCTCATAGGCGGCCCCACGCTCTATAATTACTTCAAACCCAAGGTAGACGATAACTTCGTCGTCGTATCTCCCGACATCGGCTCGGTTTCCCGCGCAAGGAAGGTTGCCGCGAGGATGGACGCCAAAATGGCAATCATCGACAAGCGCCGCCCCAAGGCCAACGTGATGGAGGTAATGAACATAATCGGCGACGTGGAGGGCAAGAACTGCCTTATGGTAGACGATATGATTGATACCGCCGGCACGATAGTTCAGGGCGCGAAGGCGCTCAAAGAGGCGGGCGCCAAAGAAATTTACGCCTGCTGCTCGCACGGCGTGCTCTCCGGCCCCGCAATCGACAGGCTCGCGGCTTCGCCCATAACCGAGCTTGCCATACTCGACACCATAAATATCCCGCAGGAAAAGATGCTGCCTTCGTTCAGGATAATTTCCACGGCACCCATCTTCGCCTCGGCGATAGAAAATGTATACCTCGACAGACCTATGTCGAAAATTTACGACTGATAAAAAACGCGCCACAGTTCACCTGTGGCGTTTTGAATAAGACAGGTTAAGTTTATGTTTATAATAGTGGGGCTTGGAAACCCCGAAGAAAAGTACGCAAAAACCTTTCACAATATGGGCTTCAACGCCGCGGCCGACGCGGCGGCGCTCCTTAAAACAAAGTTCAAAAAAAAGGAGTGCTCGTCTTACGTTGCCGAGGCGTATTCGGGCGGCGAAAAGATTATAATAGCCCGCCCGCTTACCTATATGAATTTAAGCGGCGTGGCGGTAAAACAGTTGCTCGCAAAATACGGCGCCTCGCCCTCGCAGCTCGTGGTGATTTACGACGATTACGATATCCCAAAGGGCAAAATAAGGGTGCGGCCTTCGGGCAGCGCGGGCACGCACAACGGTATGCGCTCGATAATTTCAGAGATTGGCACGCAGGACTTTGCCCGCATCCGCATAGGCATACGCGACCCCGAGGTGAACATACCCATAATCAACTACGTTCTTTCCGAGGTGAGGAAGGAAGATTACGAACTCTTCATCTCGTCGTGCGGAAGGGCGGCAGAAGCTGCCGTGGAACTCGCCCTCGGCAAGAGCGTGGACGAGGTTATGACGGCTTATAACAAATAGATTTACGCGCCTTTTCGGGTTCAGGAGATTTCTCGGCTACGCTCGAAATGACAATGCTGTAATTTTATATCGCTCCAAATGTCATTTCGACCGAGCGCAGCGAGCGGAGAAATCTCTTAAAATCATTATTCGGCAATATAACGCGGCCCGCCCATTGCGGCGCGCCCGAACGGTACGGCTTTGAAGAAGAATTTTTTCAGCTATGAAAATCTGGGAGGGGAGTATATTCCCCTCGGCAACGACCTCCGCCTCGGTGTACCGACGGCGGTTTTCGGCGTTTCCGAACCCCACAAATATCTCACGGCGGCGCTCTGCCGCGGCAGCCTTCTGTATGTAACGGCAGACGGCATTTCGGCGCGCCGCGCGGCGCAGTCGCTCTCTGCCCTGACGGGCGAAGAGGCCGTGCTTTTAACGCCAAAAGACGACGTTCTTTTGTATAAAGAGGCAATCTCGCGCGAGGCGCTGTTTGCAAGGCTCACCGCGGCGGATAAAATTTATTCGGGCGCAAGAATAGTGGTTTGCGACGCCGAGGCCGCGCTTCAACTCTTTCCCGCACGCCCCGTGGCGCTTGTTCTGCGCACTGGCGACGATTTCGATTACGCCAATCTGCCCGCGCAACTCGTATCGATGGGCTATAACCGCGAGTACGAGGTGGAGGCAAAGGGCAGTTTTGCGGTGCGCGGCGACATACTCGACATCTTCCCTGTAAACTGCGAAAACCCCGTGCGCATAGACTTTTTCGGCGACACCGTCGAAAAAATCAGACCTTACGACGCCGTTTCAGGCGAAAGACTGAAAGAGGCGGGGGAAGTGCGCATAATCAGCGCGGCAGAGGCGTTCGTTGCGGAAAGCGACCTGCCCGTGGTGAAGAAGGCGCTGTCCGACGGGCTTAAAAAATTCCCCGACGTAAAGGCGTTCGGCAGGGCGCGCGCCATAGCCGACGAACTCATTTCAAAGGCGGAAGGCGGCGCTCCGTTTGCGGGCGCATCGTATCTTATGCCCGTCCTGTCCTCGTCGCGCACGCTTTTCGACGCGCTTTCGCCCGATACGACGATTTATTTCGACGAGTGTAAACTGCTGAACGACAGAATAGCGGGCATATGCTCAGAGCACGCAAACCGCTTCAACGAGCTCAAAGCGGGCGGCGAGGCGTTCGATTTCAGCATAAACCAACTGCTCTCGGAAGAGCGGCTCTATAAGGCGTTCTCATCGTTCAAAAACATAGCGTTGCAGACCTTTTTCGGCAGCACGTTCTTCTTTCAGCCGCTCAAAACTTACAACCTGCACGCCACGCCCGCACCCTCTTATCTCAATTCTTCGGCAGAACTTCTCACCGACGCGCGCAACTGGATAAGGGGCGGCTACCGAGTGCTTGCCTTCACGGGCTCGGCCTCGCGCACAGAAAAACTTACCCAGACATTTATCGACGACGGTCTGCCCGTAAACCCCGTTCCCGACAGCCTTGACGCCCTGCGCGGAATAGCCGTTTCTTCGGAGGAACTTCCGCACGGACTCGTTCTGCACGACTGCAAGGCGGTAATTTTAGGCAGCGGCGACTTGTATACAAAGTCCGCCGTGACGAGGCGCATAAGGAAGAAGCGCGGCGATATGTTCTCCGCGCCCGAAATAGGCCAGTACGCCGTGCACGAAAAGCACGGCATAGGCAAGATAACGGGCACGCAGAAGATAGAGACCACCGACGGCATCAAGGAGTACATATCCATAGAGTATAAGGGCGGCGATATGCTGTATGTGCCCGTGGAACAGATGGACGTGCTCTCGAAATACGTCGGACAGGATAACCCCTCGCTCTCAAAGATAGGCGGGGCGGAGTTCGAAAGGGTGAAGGAGCGGGTCCGCCAGTCGCTCAAAAAGATGGCGTTCGACCTGAAACAGCTATACGCCGAAAGGAGCAGCAGAAAGGGCTTCCGCTTCCCCGAAAACGCCGTAATGATGCAGGAGTTCGAGGACGCTTTCCAATATGAAGAGACGCCCGACCAGCTAAGCTCCATTGCCGAAATAAAGGCGGATATGTGTTCGGATAAAGTGATGGACAGACTGCTCTGCGGCGACGTGGGCTACGGCAAGACGGAGGTGGCCCTCCGCGCGGCATATCTGTGCGTTCTGGGCGGAAAGCAGGCGGCAATAATGTGCCCCAGCACCATACTTTCCGAACAGCACTACAACACCGCGTGCGCCCGCTTTGCAGACTTCGGCGTGCGCGTGGAAAAGCTCAACCGCTTCAAGTCGCCCAAGGAACAGCAAAAGACGCTTAAAATGCTCGCCGACGGCGACATTGATATAATAATCGGCACGCACAGACTGCTCTCCGACGACGTGAAGTTTTACGACCTCGGACTTCTGGTGCTGGACGAAGAACAGCGCTTCGGCGTGGAACACAAAGAAAAGATAAAGCACATAAAAAACGATATAGACTGCCTCACTATGACGGCGACGCCCATTCCGCGCACGTTGCATATGTCGCTTTCGGGCATAAGGGATATAAGCACCATCAACACCCCGCCGCAGAAGCGTATGCCCGTGCAGACCTACGTGGTGGAGGAGACCGAAGCGCTCATCCGCGACGCCTGCGTAAGGGAGCTTTCGCGCGGAGGGCAGGTATTCATACTGTATAACAGGGTAGAAACCATCTCGTCGTATGCCGGCAGAATTGCAGAAATAGTGCCCGAAGGCAGGGTGTGCTACGCCCACGGCAGAATGGAAAAGGACCTTTTGGAGGGCAATATGATGGCCTTCTATAAAGGGGAAAAGAACATTCTCGTCACCACTACAATAATAGAAAACGGCATAGACCTGCCAAACGCCAACACGATAATAGTGATAGACGCCGACAGGCTGGGCATATCCCAGCTCTACCAGCTTAGGGGCAGGGTGGGAAGAAGCAACCGCCTGGCGCAGGCTTACTTCACCTTCAAGCCCGAAAAGGTTATGACGAGCGACGCCGCCGCCCGACTGAAAGCCATAATGCAGTTTACCGAGCTGGGCTCGGGCTTCAAAATTGCAATGCGCGACCTTGAAATACGCGGCGCGGGCAACGTTCTGGGCGCCGAACAGCACGGCCATATGGACAGGGTGGGCTACGAGCTGTATTCCAAGATGCTCAAAGAGGAGATATCGGGAGAAAGCGCCTCTACGGCCGAACTCGATATAAAGGCCACCGCGTATATACCCGAAAACTATATAGAATCCCCCGCGGGCAGAATGGACTGCTACAAGCAGATAGCCGAAATAAGGACGGTTGCAGACTACAAGCGCGTGTGCCTTTCGATTGAAGAGAACTACGGCCCTATGCCGAACGAGGTGCTCAACCTTCTTATAATCGCCGTTATGAAGGCTTACGCTTCCAGGTTGCAGGTAAGCAAGATTGGCGTAAGCTCCAAGGCGGCGTACCTCGAATTTTCTGCGCTTTCCGCCCTCGGCGACAAAAAACTCCGTGCGGCTATGGACGAATATGCGCAGGGCATTCAGGTATCTATGACCAGTTCGCCCAAAATAAATTTTATGCCTCGTGCAAATCCGGCAAAAACTATGCTCGAAATGACAAAATTTTTAAAATTTGCGGTAAGTTTCACCTAAAATTTAGAAAAATGATTTGCTATACCGCTTAAATTATTATATAATGATAAATGTGTTTGCGCGGGATATGCGCGCAATTTAAAACGCAGGAAATGATGCGGAGAAGAACTTTAATGAAAAAGAGATTCAAATTCCTTTCACTACTCACCGCCGGCGCCGTTGCCTGCACGGTAACGCTTGCCGGGTGCTCGCTCGTATCGGCCGATTCCCAGGCGGATATGGAGCAGGTTATTGCCACCGTAGATATCACCAAGTCTGAAAGTCTCGACAGCAGCCTTACCGCCTATACAGGCGCGATAGACGGCGGCACTTCGATTATAAAGCGCGAACTTGTGGCTTACTTCCTCAATGCCGGTTCGTCTCTGGTTCAGAGCGGCAGCACTTACGGCGAGGCTTTTGCAACGCTCGCCGATACGCTTGTAAACAACGCCGTTTTGGTTCAGTATGCAACGCTTGCCACCCTCAAAGATATGGCGGAAGATGCGTCGTTTACCGAATTTTCCGATGCTGCCGGAGCAGTGGAATGGTTCAACTCGTTTGAATCCGACACTGAGCGCTACGAAGCCATTCTCGATTATCAGGCTACCGTTGATAAGTATGACGGCACCGAAAACGTAGACTACGTTCTTCTCACGCAGTACACAATAATGTCGTCGCTCAACAATTCGATAGACAGCTACGAAGAGACCTATCTCGACGTGAATACCGACGACGAAACTTCTTCTGCAACTCTGCCCACGGGCGTGGATACCGAGCTCGACAATTACTATCCCGTAGATGAAAGCGGCAACCTCGATTACGGCGTATATACCGGTTACGACGATTATCTTCTCGGCGACAGCGGCATATATGAAGACGACCACGTAGAGGGCACCACGACCTATTCCAGAAGGCGTGCGTATAACAACTTTATACAGGTGCTCGATGCCAACTACCTTATAGCGGAGGACGAGGACGTCACCGACGTAATGGGCCTCGGCTATGTTCAGACTGAGTACGAAAACCTTTTGAAGCAGCAGATGCTTCTCAACTACTACGACCTTTACGAAGCCGAACTCGAACAGACGATAGACGCAAACGATTACGCCTATGTGCAGGAGAGGTATGAAGAGCTTGTAAACCAGCAGACCGCCGAATACAACTCTTCGCTCAGCAGCTTCGAAACTGCAATGGGCAGCCTTGCAGACGATTCGTTCATAACCTATGTTCCCGATACCGAAAACGGAAACAAGTTCGGCTATGTATACAACATACTGCTTCCGTTCGACGCCGTGCAGACCTCTCAGCTCAGCGTATTCTCTGCACAGCTTGAAAATGACGTGATAGACGAAAATGAATATTACTTCTATCGCAACCAGCTGCTCAAAAACGCACAGACCACCGACCAGCGCTCTGCCTGGTTCAACGGCGGCGTGGATTACAGTTTCGACGCAAGCGGAACAGACCTTGATTACTACGGCAAGGACGAGGGCAGGAATACTCTGTTCTTCGAAAACAACCTGCTCCATACAGACAGATACGAATCGCTCGACAAGTACTACGGTATGTACACCTATAACGGCGTAGCCGTACAGAACGAGGACGAAAGCTACACGCTCATCCCCAACAAGCTCGATATAAGCGACCTGCTTTCAGAGTTTGAAAACTACATCGAATTCGTTGCCGGCAACACCGATGCGGTAGAATATTTAATAGGCGCCAAAGACAACGGTGCATACTACAACGAAAACAACTTCTATTATGAAGAAGGCAGCACCGAAGGCGACGTAAAAGACATAGATTACAGCAAATTTATGTATGCCTACGGCAAAGTTGACCTCGGCAATTTTACGGCATCCGACCTTATGAACAAAGAGTCGCTCTCATATAAGATTATGAGCGCCGTAAACGAACTGCAATATGCGTATACAACCGATACCGCTGTGCTTTCTGAATACCTCGGCTACGATATAGGCGCATATTCCACCGATTACATCGCCGAATTCGAATATGCAACGCAGTATGCCATAAGGGAGGGCGGCGCAGGTTCCTTCGCGGTATGCGCGGGCGACTACGGCTGGCACCTCATATATGTTACCTACGTGCTTGAACCCGGTCAGGCCGTCTATAATAATTCCGACTGGACCAGAATTGAAACCGAGGGAACGTTTGAAAATCTGTTCTACGAAATGCTCAGAACTTCCGACCTCGAAAACGCTTCTTCAAGGCACCAGCTCGACCTCTTGCAGGCGCTCTATCAGGACGGCAGCTCTGTGACAGTATACGAGGACAGGTTCAGCGACCTTACAAGCCTTACCACGGGCGGTTCCGACAGCAGCAGTAGCGGCAGTTCAGGCAGCAGCTCCGGTTCTTCCAGCACAACGTCATAATTTGTATTTATAAAATCGCATTGAAGCCGCGCACATTGCCGTGCGCGGCTCTTTTCGTACTGCAAGCATAATTTAAGAGTATTTGAGGGGGCAAAGGAATGTGCCGCGCCGCTTCGTCATATATTTATTCAGGGTAATTTATGACGGTTTTGCAGGCACTTTTTCTTGGAATATTGCAGGGGCTTACCGAGTTCCTTCCCGTATCTTCAAGCGGGCATCTCGTGCTGGCGCAGAGGCTTATGAACGTAAACCTCGGCGGCGCGGATATGCTGTTCGACCTCACGCTCCATCTCGGTACGCTTCTTGCCGTATGTTTTGTTTTCAGAAAAAAGATATTTGAGCTGTTCAGAAGGCCGTTTAAAACGCTTTTGTATCTTTTTGCCGCCTCTCTGCCCGCGGCGGCGGTGGGGCTCTTTTTGGGGGATATAATAGATTCCGTCTTTTTCGGCGGGACATACCTTGCGTTCGGGTTTGCTCTTTCGGCCGCACTGCTTACAGGCGCGCAGATGCGCGCCAAGAAAGTAAAAAACACTCTGCCGCTTAACTTCGGGCGCACTATGTGTATGGGTGCGGCGCAGGCTCTTGCCGTTCTGCCCGGAATATCGCGCAGCGGCGCAACGGTTGCGGCAGGCATAATCGCGGGCGGCAACGGGGAAGAGGTGGCAGATTTTTCCTTTCTTCTCAGCATCCCCGTCATTCTGGGCGGCTTTGCCGTCACGCTTTTCAAGGGCGTATCAAGCGGCGAACTGCACGCAGCGTTTGCGGCCGCGGGAGATAATTTCGGGTTGTGTGTTGCGGTAAGCGTGGCCGCTTCGGCGATTGCAGGTCTGTTTGCCATAAAAATAATGCTCCGCTGTATTTCGTCCGCAAAATACACTCCGTTCATAATTTACCTTTGTCTGCTCGCGGCGGCGTGCGGTGCTTTGCGTATAGGCGGGATTCTGTAATTGTGCTGAATTTTGTTCAAATAATGCCAAGGCGTGCGGCGCTTTTTTA
>URMT01000030.1 GCA_900549005.1 uncultured Eubacteriales bacterium
GCCGTACCCGTTTTTCCTGCGTAAAAACGGGCGCTTTTGGCTTACAGGAGCCGTACCCGTTTTCCCTGCGTAAAAACGGGTGCTTTTGGCTTACAGGAGCCGTACCCGTTTTCCCTGCGTAAAAACGGGGTGGACCCTGCGCCTTTAAAGGCGCAGGGTCCGTTCGAGAGAATATGAAAAAAGTTATGTGTGGTCGGCTTCTTCCGCAGGGCGGCTATACGCGCCGCGGAGGGATTTTGCAAGGCGCGGGCTTTTCTACCTCTTTGCCTTTGCTGATTAAATTATAGCCGTTTTTTGTGTACATAATATGAAAAAAATATAGCGTTTTAATGATTATTAGGGCGGTTTTTATGCAGATTGAATATATATTCCGCCGTCCTTATGCCGTCCGCCGCAGAGCTTGTTATCCCGCCCGAATAGCCGCTCCCTTCGCCGCACGGGTACAGATTTTTAAGCGAAACACTCTGTCTGTCATCTCCGCGGACAATTCTTACGGGGGAAGAAAATCGCGTTTCCACGCCTGTGAACAGCGCGCCGGGACTGTCGAACCCTTTAAGCCTTCTGCCCATATCGGGCACGGCGGTTTTAAGCGCCTCGACGGCGACCGCGGGAAGCACCTCGTTCAGCGGCGCAAACTGCACGCCCGCCGCGTAAGTGGGTAAAACTTCGCCGAATTTATCAGAAACCCTGTCCTTTACAAAGTCGCCGAACAGCTGACAAGGGGCGCGGTAAGTTCTGCCGCCCGCCGCAAAGGCGCGCTCTTCTATCGCCCTTTGGAACTCCATACCGTCGAACAGCCCCTCGCCGAAGTCGGCGCGGTTAAGCTGGACCATAAGCGCGGAGTTGGAATTTATTCCGTCACGAGCAAAGTCGCTCATTCCGTTGACCACCACTCCGCCCTCTTCGCTTGCGGCGGGAATAACCACGCCGCCGGGACACATACAGAAGGTGAACACCGTGCGTTCGTGCGCGTGGGATACGAGTTTGTAGTCTGCCGCGGGCAGAAGTTTATAGTTTTTGCCGTACTGGGCAAAACTTATGCGTTCGGAAAGATGCTCCACCCTAACGCCGACGGCAAAGTCGCGCGGCTGCATAACTACACCTCTTTCATAGAGCATTCTGAACGTATCGCGCGCGGAATGGCCCACCGCAAGCACGGCTGCCGATACGGAGAGTTCGCCCTCCTCGCCGCTTAGTGCGTCGCGGAAAATTACGCTTTTAAGTTCGCCGCCCGAAGAGCCGAACCCTACAAATTTTTTATTGAACAGAAACCTGCCGCCGCAACTCTCTATGTACGCGCGGATATTTTTGAGCACGACTTTCAGTTTGTCGCTGCCGATGTGCGGTTTGTTGAGGTATAAAATTTCTTCGGGCGCGCCGAATCGCGCAAAAATTTTAAGCACGTCGCGGTTATAGCCGTCCTTGGTCTGTGTGTTGAGTTTGCCGTCGGAAAAAGTTCCTGCGCCGCCCTCGCCGAACTGCACGTTGCACTCGGGGTTGAGCTTGCGTTCTTTTAAGAAGGCGTCTACCTCGCGCGAGCGCTCGTCCACGGCTTTGCCGCGTTCCAGAATTACTGGGGCGTAGCCGTGTTCGCACAGCCGCACGGCACAGCACAGCCCTGCGGGGCCTGAACCTATCACGCATACCGCGGGCGCGGGCGCAGCCGAAAGTTTTTCAAACTGCGGCTCTTCCTCCGCCTCGCTGCTTTGCGAATACGCCACGGAATAAAGCCAGAAGATATTGTTTTTGTCGCGCGCGTCGAGCGACTTTTTTAATATTCTGAAATAACCGAGTTTTCCGCCCGCCCTCTTTTTTACCAGTTTATAAAGCTCGTCCTCGCCCTTGCCTGCGGGTATTTTAACGTTATCAAGCCGCTTAATCATACGCCCTCCGAAAGAGCTTCGCGCGAGGCTATCGCGAGGGCGACGTGCCACGCCGAGGCAAACGCCCACGTGAGGTTGTAGCCGCCGCAGTCGCCGTCGACATCGAGCACTTCGCCCGCAAAGAACAGATTTTTGCAAAGTTTGCTTTCAAGCTCGTCCGTTACAAACCTCATATCAACGCCGCCGTGAGTCACCTGCGCATAGTCGAAGCCGAGTGTGCCCGTCACATTCAGCGTAAAATGCTTTGCCATAGATGCGATGTCTTCGGGTTTGCCGCTTGCGGCGCGCTTTATTATCGCCCTGCCTATCTGGTTGTTGAGCGTAAGCGTTAAAAGTTCGCTTTCGGCATATCCCAGCTTCTGCTTGTCCAAAACGTCCCGTCTGAGAGTTTCGAAGGAAATGTCGGGCGCAAATTCAATGACTACTTCGCCCGTCTTGCCTGCAAATGCGGGCGATACAGAAAATACGGCATTGCCAGAAATTCCGTATTCGGTAAATATCACGTCGCCGCGGCTTGAAGCAACCTCTTTGCCGTCAACCACGGCGGTAATTTTGCAGTCGGCGCGAATACCGCGGAGCGTTTTTATATGCGTTGTATCCGTTTTAAGCTGTACGAGCGACGGATACAGCGGCGTAATTTGATGCCCGAACGCTTCGGCGAGGGCATATGAAGAGCCGTCCGTTCCGAACTGCTTCTGCGCCTTGCCGCCGACGCACAGCAAAACATACTTTGCCGAAATACTCTCTCCGTCGGAGAGCGTAAGGCGGAAAAGGCCGTCTTTTTTTATACCCGTGACCTTAACTCCCGTAAAGGTTGATACGTTATGCGCCGCAAGCTCTTTTATAAGGCAGTCGGTAAGCGCCGAAGCCTGCCTGCCCGCAGGGTAAATTCTGCCCTTTTCGTCAGCCGTAAAGATGCCGTGAAACAGCGTTTCATACGCCCTCTGCCCGCACGAAATAATGTCGTATGTCATATTTACAGAGCCGCCGCGAAAGTTCTGCGGCCCGGCACTGTGATAATTTCGGGGGCTTATCGAGGTATTGCCAACGTTCCCCTGGCCGTTGCCAGTTGCGGAAAGTTTTTTTCCGAGACGGACATTTTTATCTATCACGCAAATATTGAATTTTTTGCGGCTGCTTACCGTAAGGCTGCCCAAAAATGAAGCGGCGGCCAGCCCAGAGGCTCCGCCGCCCACTATCGCGACGTCGTAATTCATACATATAATTGTATATTACGCCGCCCCGCCTGTCAACTTTTAAGCGAGTGCAAAATGTCCTCGAACGCCGAAGATGCAGTCTTTCGTCCTCTAAAATACGTTCGATAATCTCCTTAACTTTTGCGTTTTTAAGCACGCGCAGCATACGCTCGTAATCGTGTATGGCCTGCTTTTCGGCGCGCACGTCGTCCTCAGCCATACAGACGAGCGAACGCGAATAGCTTACGAACTTAGCCGAATAAAAGTTGAACATTGTGGGCGGATTGAAGGTGTATACGGGCGACGCGCCCAACGCCGTTATTACCTCACCCAGAAATTTTAAGTGAATCATTTCGGAAATGGCAATGCTCTCAATCGTTTCGGCAAATTTTTTGTATCCGCAGGCGTTGAAGTGATAGTAATGATAAAGGTACTGCAAAATTGCGTTAAGTTCGCCCGTAGGCGCGGCGTAGGCGGGCGAAATTATGCGCAGGGTAAACGCATCGGGGCACAGCCCGTCTGTTGTGGGGAAGGGTTTGTTTTCTGTAAGCGGCGAAGGCATACGGCGGTCACTCCTTTTAATTAAGTCGTTACTTTCAGCATATTCAGAACGGGCATTTTTTGCGCTAAAAAGCCCTGCCGCGTAAAACAAAAAAACTTGCCTGCGCTTTTTTAGCGCAGGCAAGGCAGCCGCTCAATCATTTTTTGCAACCGGTTGTCTTAAAAAGAATGTCGTAAGTAACCCCGCAATCAGATAAACTGCAAACCAAATCAGAAATACAAGTTCAAACGAAAAATTTATAACGGTATCGTAAGGCAGGTCGTTTATGCTTATTATGCACATAACGGCTATCCACATCACAAAAATTACCAGCCCGAACGCAGGAGCCAAAGCAAACATCCATACCGTTGTGCGGTAATACTTCTTTCGGCAAATTTTTCTTACATTATGGTCTGTCCCCGAAAATACCATTTCAAATCGCACCATTCCGACGACGGAAACGGCAATTCCGCAGGCAAGAAGCACATAAAATGCAACTGTCAGCCCCGTAAAAAACATAAGCACGGAAATTATTCCGACTATGAGCGCCACTATCTGGTAAATATACAGTCTGCGGCACTTAGCGTCGGGTTCTGCGCCGCCGGAACTGCCGTCCGCTTCTTTTGCGCAACCGTGCAGATTGCCGGCACTGCTTTCCGGCATCTGTACGGAATCGAGTTTTTCCACCATAATGAACGATGCACCGTTGTCGTCCGAATTAAATGCCGCCGACACGTTTTCGGCCGCGTTTTCAGTCACATCGTCATTTATAAGGTAATCGGCCGAAACGCCGAATACCTTGCATATTATGGAAAGATTGAAAGCGTCGGGAAGAGCCGTACCCTGTTCCCAACGGGATATGGCCTGGCGCGACACACCGATTTTTTCTGCGGCCTCTTCCTGCGACAGTAAGGCTTGCTTTCTCAATTTTAAAAATTTTTCTGCAAAAGTCATAATTTATTCCTTAATGTATGACTCAATTTTACACTATACAGAAAAATTGTGCAAGCTCACACGGTTTACAAACGCGCAACAAGTGTTTGCATTGAACGCCGAAAGACGAATCACAGCTTTTTAAGCGCCGTTATCGCGCCAAAGTGCCTGACGGTAAACTCTTCGGGAGCACATTCTTCGAGCATCTTGAAATGCTCGCGCGAAAAACTTTGCAACCTGTCGCCGTCCAAAGCGGCGCTTACGCCGCGACAGGAGAGTATGCGCCCGTGCCAGCCTGTCCGCGTAAAATGCACTTCAAGCGGAAAGACCTCTTCCGAAACAATCTTGAAGTACTTGAAATAGCACTCGGGAACACGTATTTTTGAGGGCACGTCGCCAAAGCCCGTCCAGGACGGATTATATTTTAAAATAAGTTTTTCAGAGCGCGCGGCAAGCTCGTCTTCAAATGGCAGCCAGCCCATATAGGCAACCGCAAAAGCCCCGTCCGCCTTTAAAACTGAGGCAAGCCGCACGGAAAGTTTTTCGTGATTAAAATAAGTGAAGCACTGGCACGCCGTCACGCCGTCGAAAGTATTTGGCGGAAAAGCGCAATCTTCGGCGGGAGAACATACAAAGTTTATATCCATTCCGTTCTCTTTTGCTAATCTGAGGGCTTCGGTTATCTGATTTCCCGAAGCGTCCACACCCGTAAACCGCGCGCCCGCAGAATACAGCATCCGCGGAATTACGCCCGTACCAGTGCCTACGTCCAGCACCATTCTTCCCGCCGCTATGTTCGCCGCGGCGCCGAGTCTGTTCAGAAATTCAGGAGGATAGATGTCCCTGTGTTTTGCGTAATAACAAGAGGCTTTTCCCCAATCGAAATCTTTACCGCCGTCGATATGTTTTAGCCGCATAATCCCCTCCAAAACCGACAAAATTTACTTAATTTGCCGCATTTATGCGTGACATAATACTATGCAGAAAGCACATTACAGCACTTTTTGAGCTGTTCACAACACCTTTTTGAGGAACTGGCCCGTGTAACTTTCGGGATGAGCCGCAACATCTTCGGGAGAACCGCAGGCAATAAGAGTTCCTCCCTTGTCGCCGCCCTCGGGGCCGAGGTCGATTATCCAGTCGGAAGTTTTTATGACGTCGAGGTTGTGTTCTATTACCAGCACCGTGTTGCCGCCCTCGCGCAGGCGCGCAAGAATTTTTATAAGCTTGTCGACGTCGTAACTGTGCAGTCCCGTAGTGGGCTCGTCGAGAATGTAGAAGGTTTTGCCCGTACTCCTCTTTGAAAGCTCGGTGGCAAGTTTTACCCTCTGCGCCTCGCCGCCGGAAAGCGTGGTCGCGCTCTGCCCGAGTTTTATATAGCCGAGGCCCACATCAACCAGCGTTGACAGCTTGTTATAGATAGAATTTATAGGCTTGAAGAATTCGGCGGCGTCTTCCACCGTCATCTCCAATACGTCGGATATAGACTTACCCTTATACTTTACTTCGAGCGTTTCACGGTTATAGCGCTTGCCACCGCACACTTCGCACGGCACGTAGATATCGGGCAGAAAGTGCATCTCTATCTGAATTATGCCGCCGCCTTCGCAGTGTTCGCACCTGCCGCCCGCTATATTGAAAGAAAATCTGCCGCTCTTATAGCCGCGCTCCTTGGCGTCAGGCGTGGCGGCGAACAAATCGCGTATCATCGTGAACACGCCCGTATAAGTTGCGGGGTTGGAGCGGGGCGTTCTGCCTATTGGCTGCTGGTCGATTGCTATCACCTTGTCGAAGTGTTCCAATCCCTCAATTTTAACGAACTTGCCCTGCGGCTGGCGCGCGCCGTTTAAAGTGTTTGCAAGGTAGGGGTAAATAATTTCGTTCACAAGGCTGGACTTGCCCGAACCCGAAACACCCGTCACCGCCGTTATTAGCCCTGCTGGAATCTGTACGTCGATACCTTTCAGGTTGTTCTGTCTTGCGCCGTGCACGGTGAGGTATCTGCCGTCGGGCTTTTTTCTTACGGCGGGCACTTCAATCTTCCTTCTGCCCGAAAGGTAATCGCCCGTAATTGAGTTCGGACAGTTCATTATGTCCTGCGGAGTGCCGCAGGCTACTACTTCGCCGCCGTGCACGCCCGCCTTGGGGCCTATATCCACGATATAGTCGGCCTCGCGCATAGTGTCCTCGTCGTGCTCGACGACGATAAGCGTGTTGCCCAAATCGCGCAAGCCTTTAAGCGAGGCGAGAAGTTTTTCGTTGTCGCGCTGGTGAAGACCTATCGAAGGTTCGTCGAGGATATAGAGTACTCCCGTAAGCGCGCTGCCTATCTGCGTAGCTAATCTTATTCGCTGGCTTTCGCCGCCTGAAAGCGTTGCCGCGCTGCGCGACAGCGTAAGATACCCCAGCCCCACGTTTTTAAGGAAACTTATGCGGTTATCTATCTCTTTTATGATGCTGTCGGCAATCATATGCTCGGTGGGCGTGAAGAAAGAAAAGTCTGTAAACGACGCCAAATCGTCCACGGCCATATCGCACACCTGCGCAATATTTTTGCCGCCTACCGTCACCGCAAGCGCCTCTTTTTTAAGCCTCTTGCCGTGGCAGACAGGGCAGTCGGTCGTGCGCATATAGCGTTCAATGTCCATCTTTACGCTGTCTGACGATGTCTGGTTATAGCGGCGCTGCAAGTTGTTTGCAAAGCCCTCCCACGAAGTTTTATAGCTGCCCGAAAAGCGGTATGCGTTGTACGCAAGCTCTATCTGCTCGCCGCCGTTGCCGTACATAAGCATATCGTATACGCCTTCCGGCAGGTCTTTTACGGGCACGTCGAGCGAAAAATTGTAATGTTTTGCAAGCGAGCTTATATACATCTGCGTGACAGACGAACTGTCGAGATTCCAGCCGCTTATTTTAATTGCCCCCTCGCGCAAGGTTTTGGTCTTGTCGGGGCAAATCATATCGGGGTCAACCACCTGTTTAAAGCCCAGGCCCGAACATTCGGGGCAGGCGCCCCACGGGGTGTTGAACGAAAACAGGCGGGGCTCTATTTCCTCTATCGATATTCCGCAGTCGGGGCAGGTATAGTTGGAGGAATACAGGTCTTCCTTGTCGCCACTGTCTATTATTACCAGACCGCCGCCCAGCTTCAAAGCGGCTTCAAGGCTGTCGGTAAGCCTCTTTAAAATACCCTCTTTGATGACCAGCCTGTCCAGAATCACCGATATGTTGTGGCGGATATTCTTCTCTAAATGAATTTCTTCCTGCAAGTCGTATACGGCGCCGTCTATCTTCACCCTGCCGTAGCCGCTCTTTTTGAACCCCGCAAGCTCCTTGGCAAATTCGCCCTTCTTGCCGCGCGCGATGGGCGCTTCAACCATTATTTTACTGCCCTGCGGCATCGCCATAACCCTGTCGGCGATTTCGTCCACAGACTGCTTGCGTATCTCCCTGCCGCAGTTGGGGCAATGAGGTATGCCCACGCGCGCAAACAATAAACGGAAATAGTCGTAAATTTCCGTCACCGTGCCCACGGTCGAACGCGGGTTGTGCGATGTGGTTTTCTGGTCTATGGAAATTGCGGGCGAAAGGCCGTCTATAAGCTCCACGTCGGGTTTTTCCATTTGGCCAAGGAATTGGCGGGCGTATGAAGAAAGACTCTCTATATACCTTCTCTGTCCCTCGGCGAAAATCGTATCGAACGCGAGCGTGGATTTGCCGCTGCCCGAAAGACCCGTAAACACTGTGAGAGTGTTGCGGGGGATATGCACATCTATATTTTTTAAATTGTTTTCTTTTGCGCCCTTTACAAAAATTTCTTCTTTCATAAATACCCTGATTATTCTAATCTTAAAATGCGCGCCGCGCCCGACGCGGCGGGCTGTCGCCGCCGCAAATTCAGCTCTTCGGCACCGATTTGCCCGCCGTACGCATACGCTTTTTCAATCCGTTTATGGTATCGCGTATCTCTATCGCGCGTTCGAAGTCGAGCTGGGCGGAAGCCACCGCCATCAATGCTTTGAGCTTTTCGATTTCGGCGGGAATGTCGGCGGCCTTTATATCGTCGCCCACCTTCTTTTTGCCCGTTATGCCTATCGTGCTCTTTACTTCCTTTATTATCGTCTTAGGCGTAATTCCGTGCGCCTTGTTGTATTCGTCCTGAATTTTGCGGCGGCGCTGAGTTTCATCTATGGCGCGCTTCATACTGCCCGTAATTGTATCGGCATACATAATTACGCGGCCCTCGGCGTTTCTCGCCGCCCTGCCTATCGTCTGAACGAGCGCCGTTTCGCTCCTCAAAAAGCCCTCTTTATCAGCGTCGAGTATGGCAACCAGCTTTACTTCGGGCAGGTCAAGCCCCTCGCGCAGCAGGTTAATGCCGCACAGCACGTCAAATTCGCCGCTCCTTAAACCGTTGATTATGTCGATGCGTTCGAGCGCGTCTATGTCGCTGTGCATATACTTTACTTTTAAGGAATGTTCTTTGAGATAGTCGGTAAGACTCTCGGCCATACGCTTGGTCATAGTGGTGACGAGCACCCTGCCCTGCGAGGCAATCACCTTGTTGATTTCGCCCAGAAGGTCGTCAATCTGTCCCTTGGTGGGACGCACCTCCACCTCGGGGTCCAAAAGCCCCGTGGGACGGATGAGCTGTTCCACCGTGTTGCCCGACTGTTCGAGTTCGTAAGGCGCGGGCGTGGCCGAAACGCAGATAAGCTGCGGTATGCGCGCGTCGAACTCCTCGAAGGTGAGCGGGCGGTTATCGTAAGCAGATTTTAAACGGAAGCCGTAGTTTACCAGATTTTCCTTCCTGCTCCTGTCGCCGTGATACATTGCGCGTATCTGCGGTATGGTCATATGGCTCTCGTCTATGAACACGAGAAATTCGCCCGCGGGGAAATAGTCTAAAAGCGTGAACGAGGGTTCGCCGGGGCTGCGCCCGTCGAAGTATCGGCTGTAATTTTCCACGCCGCTGCAATAGCCTATCTCGCGTATCATCTCCATATCGAAGGTGGTGCGCTGTTCGAGGCGCTCTGCCTCCAAGGGCTTGCCCGCGTCGCGGAAGGCCCTGACTTCGTCCTTCATATCGTGCTCTATCATCGCAAGCGCCCTGCCAAGCTTGTCGCTTCCCACGGCATAGTGCGTGGCCGGGAATATGCACACGTGTTTGAGTTCGGATATTATATTGCCCGTGAGCGCGTCCTCTTCGCATATTCTGTCTATCTCGTCGCCGAAAAATTCCACGCGGATGGCTACTTCCGAATTGCTCGCAGGGAAAATTTCCACAATGTCACCCCTGACGCGGAAGGTTGCGCGGTGGAAATCCATATCGTTGCGTGCGTACTGAATTTCTACCAGGCGGCGAAGAAGGTCGTCGCGGCTGAGCTCCTGCCCGGGGCGAAGGGATACAGACAGTCTGAAATATTCTTCGGGCGCGCCCAGACCGTATATGCACGAAACCGAAGCCACCACGATTACGTCCCTTCTCTCTCCCAGCGAGGCTGTTGCAGAGTTGCGCAATTTATCTATTTCGTCGTTCAGGCTCATATCCTTTTCGATGTAAGTATCGGTTGACGGAATGTAACTTTCGGGCTGGTAATAGTCGTAGTAAGAAACGAAGTATTCCACCCTGTTTTCGGGGAAGAACTCGCGGAACTCGTTGCAAAGCTGTGCGGCAAGCGTCTTGTTGTGCGCAATAACCAGCGTGGGACGGTTGACGTTCTTTATTATGTTAGCCATAGTGAACGTCTTGCCGCTGCCCGTAACGCCCACGAGCACCTGCGTGCGTATGCCGTCGAAAACGCCCTCGGTTAGCTCTTTTATGGCCTCCGGCTGGTCGCCCGTAGGCTGAAATTTTGAATATAACTTAAACTCCATATAAAAACCTGTACCGTTTAATTATAAACCGTAAACGCTATTTTTACAACAAAAATCGCCGGATAGCGCAGGCCGTGTAAAATAAACATTTGTTTGAAATATTGTATCATCAACGTGCGGCGCAAGTCAAGCCTATAAAAACTCAAACACAAAAAAATTCCGCACGACGACGTGCGGAATTTTTAATTATTTCTTCTTCCTGTCCCTGATATCCTTGCCGTCTTTTACTTCGATGGCGGCCTGTTTATCTTCATTGGCAGCCTCTTCGGGAAGCTCGGGCGGGACTTCGGGGAAGTCTACCCAGAATTCGGAACCCTTGCCGAGTTCGGAATCGGCGCCGAAATCGAAGGAATGTTTTTCGAGTATGGTCTTTACAATCGAAAGCCCCAGCCCCGTGCCCTTTACGGGACGCGCGTGGTTTTCCTTTACCCTGTAATACCTGTTCCAGATTGCCGGCAAATCCTCCTTCGATATACCCTTGCCCGTGTCGCGTACCTTGAACTTTATGCGCCCGCTGGCTTCGTCGTGTTTGAGGCTTACGAACACCTTTTTGTCTTCGCCCGTATAGTTCACCGCATTGGATATAAGGTTATACAGCACCTGGCCTATCTTCTCTTCGTCGGCGCAGGTGTAAAGGTCGGGGTCTATATCTATCATAAAGTTATAGCCCTGCATATCGCGCAGATATTCGAACTTCTTCATTATGCCGTACAAAAAGTCGGTCAGGTTGAATACCTTTTTGTTTATCTGGTTGATATCCGAACTTATCTTCGACATATTCAGAACGTCGTTCACAAGTCCCGTAAGCCTGTCGGCCTCGTCGATGATAACCTGCAAATGCTGGTTGCGCTTTTCGGGGTTGTCGCCCGAAATTTCCTTTATCATAGAGGCATAAGCCTTTATCATTGTAAGCGGCGTGCGCAAATCGTGCGATACGTTTGCAAGCAGTTCCTTCTGGAAACCGTCGGTCTTTTTAATCTCGGCGCAGGCATAGTTCAGCGCGTCGGAAAGCTGGGCAATCTCCTGGTACTCCGCCGAGGCGAAGTTGACGTTGTAGTCGCCCTTTGCCATCTTATTTGCCGTGGCCGTGAGGCTTTTGAGCGGGTCTGAGATATTCTGCGCCATACTGTACGCAACCAGAAATGCCAGCAGTATTATGAACACGCCTACAACAATCATATACACCTGAATGGCGTTCATTGTGTTGTTGGCAACGTCCAGCGAATAGCGCACCACGAGGTAGTTGCTCGAATAGGGGTCTGCGCCGAAACTTGTGGCCGCCGCATATGTGTACACGTTGTCGTTTTCGTATATAACGAACGAACCGCCCGCAGAAGAGAGCCTGTCGCGCACAGTTTCGCTCACGCCGTCCCAATACTCCCTTTCGCTTTCCGTAATGCGGTCGCTGTTGGGAATTATTATGCGCCCGTCGCCCGTGAGCACGGCAATATTCATATTGTTTTCAAACGACTGCCTTTCAATATACTCCTCTACAAGATACTTGTCGAACGGATTCACGCTTGCCGCCGCCTCGTCGAGCCGCTCGGATATGGAGTTGCCTACTGCGTCAATCTTATCTCGCATAAAAGAAGAAAACGAGCTCTGCACGATGAGATAACAGATGACGCTTATAAGAAGTATTATAAAAAGGGCAAACAGGCAGAAGTTCCGCCACAGCGTAACGTTCAGGCTTTTAAGGCTTATCAGCTTTTTGAACGCCTTTTTTTCAGACTTCAAACTTGTATCCCAGTCCTCTTAAAGTTACTATGAATTTTCTGTACTGTTTAAGGTTGCTGCGCAGCATCTTGATGTGCGTATCCACAGTTCTGTCGTCGCCGTAAAAATCGAAGCCCCACACGTCCATAAGCAGTTTTTCGCGCGTGAGAGCTATTCCCCTGTTCTTCACGAAGTAGAATAGAATTTCGTATTCCTTGGGGGTAAGTTCGGCCTTTTCGCCGTCTACGTATACATTCCTGCCCGCCATATCTATTGTGAGGCCTTCAAACTTATACACGTCGTTTTTAGGCTCTTCTTTTGCGGGACTCCTGCGCTTTGTAACGGCATTTATGCGCGCCATTACCTCTTTGGGAGAAAATGGCTTAGTAACATAGTCGTCAACGCCCATTTCAAAGCCGAAAAGTTTATCGTACTCCTCGCCGCGCGCAGAGAGCATTATGACGGGTATGTCCTTTATCTTTTTTATCTCTTTCACGGCAGAAAAACCGTCGAGACGCGGCATCATCACGTCCATTAAAATGACGTCGTAATCGTTATCGCGGCACATTCTGACGGCCTCCATACCGTCGGCCGCTTCAAACGCTTCGTTACCTTCAAACTCAACGTACTCTTTGAGCACGTTGCGTATCATATCTTCATCGTCTACAATAAGAACTTTCATAAATTTTTCCGCCTTTTGGGGTGTATTTGCGGCGTACCGCGCAGGCACATACCGACTATATTTATTTTTAACCTCGTCTTGCAAGCGTTAAAACATATTTATCACAATTATATTAGATTTAATTTACATATCAATGAAATATAAGTGAAATTTGTGCATATGTACAAAAAGTTCACCGCGCAAAGATATTGCGGCCGCGCAGTCGCCGTCGCATACAGTACGTACAACCGCGGCCTATCCTCCCCCGCCCGCTGCCGTAAAAACCGGCAAAAATTTTTTCTTTTAATATCAAACAAATGTTTGACAAACGGTTTTGCGGGTGCTATAATACATTCAAACAAATGTTTGCAAGGCGTGCGGCTGTTATTTCGGGTTTATGCCGCACTGCCCGCGCAGGCATTTGCAAGCGGGATACACATATGCTCAATGCCGATACTTTGCAAATTTTAACAGAAAGCGCCAAGTACGATGTGTCGTGCTCCTCTTCGGGTTCAAAACGGGCGAACACGAAGGGCGGGCTCGGAAATGCTTCCGTCGGGGGAATATGCCACTCCTTTACTCCCGACGGGAGATGTATCTCTCTCCTTAAAATTCTTATGAGCAACGAGTGCGCATACGACTGCGAGTACTGCCCCAACCGCCGCTCTGCCGACGTGAAGAGGGCGCGCATTACCCCCGACGAGATATGCGAACTTACGATAAACTTTTACAAGCGAAACTACATCGAGGGGCTGTTTTTATCGTCGGCGGTGTTCGATACGCCCAACCGCACTATGGAACTGCTCGTCGAGACGGTGGTGAAGCTGAGAAAACAGTATAACTTCAACGGATATATACACCTCAAAGGCATACCGCACGCAGACGGCGCGCTCGCGCTGAAAGCCGCAAAATATGCCGACAGAATGAGCTATAACATAGAGTTGCCCTCAGAAAAGTCGCTTAAACTGCTCGCGCCGCAAAAGACCAAAGACAGCCTTATAACGCCGATGAAAAAGTTGCAGACGGCGATAGTGTGCGACAGGGAAAACAAGGTTAAAAAGGGTATGTTTCTGCCCGCGGGGCAGACCACACAGATGATTGTGGGCGCCTCGCCCGAAACCGACGGGCACATACTGCGGCTCACCGAATACCTTTACAGGCATATGGACTTGAAGAGGGTATACTACTCATCCTACATTCCCGTGGTGAAGAGCAATCTGCTCCCCGCCGCGCCCGCGGGACTTCTGCGCGAACACAGGCTTTACCAGGCCGACTGGCTGATACGTTTTTACGGGTTCGACGTAGACGAAATATGCGGCGAGGGCGAAAACCTGAGCCCCGACTACGACCCAAAATGTGCCTGGGCGCTAAGAAATATGCACCTCTTCCCCGTGGAAATAAACAGGGCGCCGCTCGAAATGTTGCTGCGCGTGCCCGGAATAGGCGCGAAGAGCGCATATAAAATTATACAGGCGCGAAAGTTTGCCGCGCTCGACTTCGATAATCTTGCAAAAATGCGCATAGTATTAAAGAGGGCAAAGCACTTTATTACCTGCAAGGGCAGATTTTTCGGGTTGGAGTACGCAGCGGCAAAGACCGCATTGATGATTGACGAAAAGTGCCGCACGGAGCAGAGCGAACAGCTTTCGCTGTTCTCCACTCCCTCCGATACGCTGAGCGCCCTCACGGGAGAGCTATGAAAGTTTTTATAACCGACGGCACAGCGGCGGGATTTTACACCGCCGTATTCCTCTCTTACAGGGAAAAGGATGCCGTAATCACCTCGCAAGAAAACAGGCAGCTGAGCTTTGACACCGAAGTGATAAACGTTGAAACGGACAGAGAAAAGGCAGAGCGCGTGCGCGCCAGAATAGACGGCACCGACAGGTACGCAGCAGGAGACATAGACCTGGCGCTGAGGAGCTGCGATTCGCTCAAAGAGAATGTCTGCGCCGAATATATAAAATTGCTGATAAAAAGCGGGCGGCCGGTGCGAAAGATGCTATCGCACCCTACGGTGATAGAGATTACAGAAATAATACAGCGCGTGACGGGCGAACTGCATAAAATGAAGGGCTTTCTGCGCTTTATGGAGACGGAGAGCGGCGCGCTTTACGCCCCCTATTCTCCCGACAACGACATAACCGACCTGATTGCGCCGCACTTCAAGGCGAGGCTGGGCGGGCACAAGTTTGCCATACACGACGTAAAACGCAAAAAGGCAGCGCTGTGCGACGGCACAGACTGGTTTATGGCCGAAGTCGGCGAGGCGGAAGTTTATCTGTCCGAATACGAGCGCTCGTTTGAAGCGCTGTGGAAAAAGTATTACACCAGCGTAAACGTGAAAGAGCGCCCGCACGAAAAGCAGATGAAGGGCTATATGCCCGTGCGCTACTGGAAATTCCTGCCCGAAAAGAACGGGCAGAGCGACGCGGAATGACAATTGCTTACAATATTACTCCCTTTAAAGGCCGCGTGGTCGGCGACATAAAGTCGCCGACCACGCGGTTCATTTTATAAAAATATAAGTTCTTTCAAAACCTATTTAAAGCACGCGCCGCTTACTTCTTCTTTTCCGCCGAAGCCGCAACGGGCTTGTCTTTAAGTTCTGCCGCAATTTTATCGAAGAATTCGGAGAGATAGTTGTTTTTTACCTCCTCTATCTTCCCCGCGTCGGCGGCAAAAGTCAGCTCTCTGTCGATGGGTACTTTTGCAACGGCGGGTATGCCGTGTTCGAGCGCTATCGCGTCCACCGCGCTCTCGCCGAATACGCTTATCTTTCTGCCGCAGTCGGGGCAGGTGAGGTAGCTCATATTTTCAACTATGCCGAGTATGGGCACGTTCATCATATTGGCCATATTTACTGCCTTTGAAACTATCATTCCCACAAGGTCCTGCGGGGTGGTGACCACGATTATGCCGTCGAGAGGTATGCTCTGGAAGAGAGTTAAGGGCACGTCGCCCGTTCCGGGGGGCATATCCACGAACATATAGTCCACTCCCTGCCATATCACGTCAGTCCAGAATTGAAGCACAGTGCCCGATATGAGCGCGCCGCGCCATACAACGGGGTCGTCCTCCTTTTCAAGGAGCAGGTTCATACTCATCATCTGCACGCCCTCTTTGCTCACGCAGGGATAGATGCCGAACTCGTCGCCCCTGGCGCGCTCGTGCACGCCGAACATTTTTGGTATCGAAGGGCCTGTGATATCTGCGTCCATTACGGCGGTAACGTTGCCCTTTGCCTGCGAAGCCGCCGCAAGCAGTGCACACGTCATCGACTTGCCTACGCCGCCCTTGCCGCTCACCACGGCGATAACGCGCTTTATATCGCTCATAGCGTGGGGCTTCTTTTTAAGACTTGCCCCTTCGCGCGAAGGGCAATCTTCTCCGCACGAACTGCAATCGTGCGAACAATTTTCAGCCATACAAAAATCTCCTTTACAATAAGCACGCATTCTGCGCCATACCGAACATTCAGGCAGGCGGCAAACCGCGTCTGAATTAAATTTTAGTTTATGTGGCACAAAAAGTCAAGCCATTACATATTTTGCTCAAAAAAATAAAGCAAACGCTTGCAATAAAAAAGTATTTCTGTTAGAATTATATAGCTGTGCTAAGTGGGGAGTTAGCGGTGCCCTGTACCTGCAATCCGCTACAGCAGGACTGAATATCTCTCTCGACGCAGCAGATGGAAGGACTGCGCTCTGCAAGGGGCGTTGATCGCAAGGTCTTATGCAACCGGAAGCTGCGAACCGTGTCAGGATAGGGATATAGCAGCACTAAACAGTCCGAAGGTGTGCCATAAGGTAGCTTTGCGGGAGTTACCTGCATTGTTTCACGCTTCGGTTTGTTGCGGCAAAAGAGATTGCACAGTTTTTTTGTGTTTCCTTGTCCACCGTAGTTTGTGGCCACACAGCGGCCCACAGGGCGAAACTGGCGGCAATCGCTGCGGCTATGGGAATTTGTTTTTT